>JAFARV010000684.1 GCA_019245255.1 Acidobacteriaceae bacterium
GTCGGATTGGACAGCGGACCGCTACACCTTGCCGCCGCGCTTCGCAAGCCGGGCGTCGGCTTGTATGGTCCGACCGACCCAGCGCTTACCGGTCCGTTCGGGGGAACCATGACAGTGCTGCGGGTTGAGAATACGGAAACGACCTACAAGCGTCATTCAATGATTCACGCGAGCATGCGCGAGATCACGCCGGGCCAAGTGGCTGAAGCGCTGCTAAACAGCGTCGAAACTTCGGGTCGTACGCCTACTCTGGCGGCGCGTTCGTGAGCCGCCGAAGCCAGCTTAACGCTGGCTTGCCGGCAGGGCTGCCGACCGCACAAAACCCGCGTTATTGGTTTCCGAAGCCGTATGCCGATTTCGTACAACGACTGCGCGTGCCGTGCGGATTTCTTCTGTTGCTCACCTTCGCCTGGCTGTCGCGTCCATTGCCGCTGTCTCTCGCTTTCGGCGTACCGCTTGGGTGCCTGGGAGTGCTGCTACGAGCATGGGCGGCTGGACACCTTGCTAAAGATCAGCAACTCGCAACCTCGGGACCATACTCCTATTTGCGCAATCCGCTGTATGCAGGGACATTGATGGCGGCCGCAGGAATCGTGATCGCCTCGCGCGATATTTGGCTGGCAGCGATCTTCGCCGCTGTTTTCCTGCTGGTGTATCTGCCGACCATCGAACTGGAAGAGCAGCATCTGCGAGCGAAATTCCCCGCGTATGCGGGATACGCGCAATGTGTCCCGCGGCTCATCCCCATCCGTCGTTGGGCTGGAGATCAGCGCCAATTTTCCTGGGCGCTGTATCGCCGCAACGAAGAATACAAGGCGCTGCTCGGGTTCGCGCTCGCCGTGGGTTGGCTTTTCTGGAGATGCCTCAGGCGAGCGTGATACGCTTTCGCTGATGAGAGTCGGATGCTTCACCCCATTGCTGTCGCAATTCTCGCTTGAAGATGTCTTCAAGAAGCTTAAAAACCTGAACATCAACACAGTTGAGCTTGGCACCGGAAATTATCCCGGCGATCCGCACTGCAAGCTTTCCATGCTGCAGAACGAGAGCGAGCTGAAAGAGTTCAAGAAGAAGTTAGACGACCACGGGTTTTCGATCAGCGCGCTGAGCGCCCACGGGAACGCGCTGCATCCGGATAAAGCGGTCGCGAAAGGATATGCAGACACAAGCAAGCGGACTGTGGAGCTTGCGGCCAAGCTGGGCGTGCCTGTGGTGATCGACTTCTCCGGTTGCCCCGGTGACAGCGATACGGCCAAATATCCGAATTGGGTTACGTGCCCGTGGCCTCCAGAGTACCTGGAAGTTCTTGCCTGGCAGTGGGAAGAAAAAGTGACTCCGTACTGGACCGCGCACGGCAAGTTTGCAAAAGAGCACGGCGTAAAGATTGCGATTGAAATGCATCCGGGCTTCGTCGTATACAGCCCGGAGACGATGTTGCGGCTGCGCTCGATTGCGGGGGACAGCGTCGGCTGCAACTACGATCCAAGCCACATGTTCTGGCAGAGCATCGACCCTATCAAAGCCGTGCGCGTGTTAGGGGATGCTATTTTCCACGTGCATGCCAAGGATACGCAAATCTACGATTACAATCTGCCGAAGACCGGCGTGCTCGACACCAAAAAGTATACGGACGAGCGCAACCGCGCGTGGATTTTCCGCTCCTGCCGCTACGGACATCCGTACGGCTGGTGGAAGGAATTCATCTCGACGCTGCGGATGTACGGCTACGATTACGTGCTTTCGATCGAGCACGAGGACTCGCTGATGTCGCCGGATGAAGGGCTGACCAAGGCTGCAGAATTTTTGAATCAGATCATTATTCGCGAGCAGCCTGGCGCAGCGTGGTGGGCATAGGCAGGCCGGAGTCAGCCGCCAGCTAGACAAGAATCTAGCGGGGCGGAAGCGCTAAAAGGTACGCTGTCAGATTCGCCATATCGTCGGAAGCAAGCTGAAAGCGCGGCATAAACGTACCGGGCGATAGTTGGTTTGGCTCAGAGAAGTGCTGCTCAACCCAACTTGCGTTGCGCCGCCTGGATAAGCCGTTCAGCGACGGAGCGATGGGGGCACCCACTCCGTTCACAGCGTGACATGAGCCACAGTGCTTTTGTTCGTAAACCGCAGCGCCTTTTATTGCAAATTCCGGGATTCCTTGGGACGCCGCGGCACTTGCCTGCATGTGAGCAAGTACTGAAGGCGCGAGCTGCAGCCAATCCGTAGGGCCAGAGTAATCCACGGCAGGCAGTTGCTTCGGCGTCGTCACAATCGCGGCAGCAGTCAACCCGGTCCACGCGGCAAGGCCGGCGCCGGCGATCGATATTGCCACGACCCGCCTGGTCAATTGTTGGACTCTTCTGCGATCGACAAAGGGCACAAGAATCAAAGCGAGAATGGCCATGCTTGGGAGGATGACCGTCCCCACGATCTCAAACGGCCCGGCGAAAAATTTCAGCAGTTGAAACAGAAAAAGAAAATACCATTCAGGACGAGGCACATAGGCCGTGTCGGAAGGATCCGCGAGGTT
>JAFARV010000694.1 GCA_019245255.1 Acidobacteriaceae bacterium
CCGGAACCGTGATGTTGATCCCGTCTGCTTCCAGGCATTCGCAAACGCTCTTGAGACTGTGTCCGGCGTCCAGCGCAGCCTTGATATCCGGCCACAATGCCCGGGTCTGTGCCGCCTTCGTCCGAGGTTTTTTCTCGCGCAGTGCCGCGAGGCGGCCGCGGGCATTCTGCAAATTCGGATGTTGAAGTTGACTGCGGGCCATTGGAGTCTTTAAAAGAATTACGGCGACGTTATGCAGATTTCAACATGATTCAACAGCCTCGACAATTTCCAACAACTTTCAACAGATTTCAGCGCAATAGCCCGAGATCAGCGCCGTTCTGGGGCCGCCACGAGGGGTAGTGGAACATAAAGGAAACGTCATACGGGCGCATGTTTTTTGCGCCGCTACTTCTTTCGAACGATTTCGGTGCGTCGCATTCGCCTTGGACAAGACTCCTGGTTGAATCTCCACGTCTGAGGCTGGTAGATTCAATGCATGGAGTTCCCAGAGCACATAGAGGTCCGCCCTGACGTCATGATGGGCAAACCTTGCTTCACGGGCACACGAATTCCGGTGTATTTGATACTCCAAAAGCTTGCCGCGGGGGAAACTGCCGATGAGGTCCTGACGGCATATCCGCAGCTAAAACCAGAACATATTCGGGCCGCCCTGGAGTATGCTGCCCAGCTAGCTGCTGACGAGATTGTTCTGACATTCTAGTGAAGCTCTTTCTGGACGAGAACATCTCGCCGCTTCATGCGCGAGAGCTACGAGCCGAGGGATATGATGCGCTCGCGGTGGTTGAGGCCGGGCTTTCCGGAGCAAGTGACGAGAGAGTACTTGAGTTCGCGGTCAAGGAGGACCGGATTCTCGTGACTCTGGATGCGGACTTCGCAAACGTACTCCGCTTTCCCGCCGAACATACTCCTGGCCTGGTACGACTTCGCCTCCATCCGCCAACAGAGCATGCAATCAGGGACACTCTTCGCAAGGCGCTTCTCATGCTGAAGAACGTTGAATTGCGGGGCCGACTTGCTATCGTCGAACCGAAAAAGATCCGAATCCGGCCGCGATTCGAAGAGTAATCCGAAGAGTAATCCGAGGCTGCCTTATCGTCCGCCCACAAACCTTCTTGACCGCAAGCGTCAGCAGTTGCATCCAGCACCACCGGAAAATCCACTGTAGACGAGTTCATGGACGAGGCACGCGGCCGGTAATCGCCACGGCAGAGGAGGTTGAGCATGTCGCTTTTCCGGGCGCGGCAATGTGTGTTGGTACGACTTCTGTTTTGCGAACCGGCGCGTGCGGGAATCCGCGAAGACCACTTCGAAAACTCTGGCCAAGGCCGCGGAGCAGACACGCCGCCGCGCACTGGAAACAGGCTTTAACAATCTCGAAGATGCCAGCGAAGAGCGGGTGCGCACGATCCGCGAGATCGCAGACGACTATTTAGAAAGCTATCGCCGGCGCAATCCGCGATCCGCAACATTCGCCGAATACGCGGTGGGCCACGTGACCCGCATCCTGGGCGACAAGATGCTCGTAGACGTCACCGAGCAAACGGTCAAACACTATCAGATCCCCGGCAACGCGAAAACACGGCACCCAATCAATCAATGAGGAAGTTGGCTTTCTCCTCCGGCTCATGGAAGGCGCTGGAGACGTGTTGCGACTTCGCTTGGGAAAAAAGAATCTGCTGAAGCTCAAAACGCGACTACTCGCACCTCCGCACTTGAAGCGAAGCGGCGCGCCGTTGAAGCTCTGAGCAGGAACAAACCTGCGCCTGTCAACACCCCGAGTGTAGATGAGTCGCAGCCAAGCTGTGCCAAGGCCCTACAAGAACCACTACAAGTCGCCGTCGTGAACTGAGGGACGCTGGCGTGAATGGTCCGGAACTGATTGATTTTCTTGGCTCCTCAGGTAGGATTCGAACCTACAACCCTTCGGTTAACAGCCGAATGCTCTACCGTTGAGCTACTGAGGAGCATCTGCTCCGCATCGCACTCCCGCTGCCGAACTCCGCAAGCTGGTGCAAGGTGGGCCTTCCCTCATTAAACCACAGCATTAAACCACAGCGCATCCGGAAATCGCCAAATTACGTCCGTCGACCTGTATTTCTCACCACGGTTGAAGCGAAACGCGTGAGAGGCATGCAGATACAAGGCGCGCCCTCGCGCACAGGCGTACGGTGCCGTCGTGCGCGATCCGGATGGTCGGCGCCCGGAGGCATATTTGAACAATCTGTCGAGGACTGCGATCGAGCGCAACGCAGTAGGTGCGCGCCTCTCGCGCGTTGCAGCCAAGCGCTGGTGAGAAATGCAGGTCAACCATCAAAAAAGGCTAGCCCGCGATGCTACGCTGAAATTTCCATGCCCTCTGCTCCTGCTATTCCTGGTGCGCTCGAAAAGGTCTATGAACCACAACGGTTTGAGCCACATTGGGCCCAGTGGTGGATCGACTCCGGCATCTACCGCGCGAACGCTGCCGATGCGCAGCCCGGCGACATTTTTTCGCTCGTAATCCCGCCGCCCAATGTCACCGGTTCGCTCCATTTGGGCCACATGCTGGAACACACCATCATGGATGTCGCCGTCCGTTGGCATCGCATGCTCGGCGAAACCACTCTCTGGCTTCCCGGAACGGACCACGCCGGCATAGCTACACAAATGGTGGTCGAGCGCCAACTCGCCACCGAAGGGCTTTCGCGTCTGCAACTCGGCCGCGAGGAGTTTGAGCGTCGCGTCTGGCAATGGAAAGAAGAGTACGGCGGCCGCATTACTCTTCAGATGCGTCGCGAGGGCGCTAGCGTCGACTGGTCTCGCGAGCGCTTCACAATGGATGCCGGCCTTTCCCGCGCTGTCCGCGAAGCATTTGTGCGCCTGTGGGACAAAGGCCTGATCTATCGCGGCGAGTACATGGTTAACTGGTGCCCTCGCTGCCAGACTGCGATCTCCGATCTCGAAACAACTCATGAGGCCGTCGACGGCCATCTCTGGCACATTCGCTATGCGATCGCCGGGTCGAACGAATTTCTGACGGTTGCGACCACACGGCCGGAAACCATGCTCGGCGACACCGCTGTCATGGTTCATCCGGATGATGCTCGGTATCGGCATCTGCAGGGCAAAACCGCCATTCTGCCCATCATGCATCGCGAGATTCCGATCCTGCCTGACCCCATGGTCGACCCGACCTTCGGCACTGGGGTTGTCAAGGTCACCCCTGCTCACGATCCCAACGATTTTGAAGCCGGCAAGCGCCACAACCTGCCGTTCGTTAAGGTGATCGGCGAAGATGCCCGCATGACCGAAGCGGCGGGCGCGTATCGCAACCTGGATCGGTTCGAGGCGCGGAAGCGAATCGTTGCTGCGCTCGAACGGGATGGTCTGCTCGCGAAAACCGAGCCCTATACTGTCAATCTCAGTAAGTGCGATCGTTGCAAAACCATCGTTGAGCCACTCGTTTCCACACAGTGGTTCGTTCGCATGAAGCCGCTTGCCGAGAAGGCCATCGACGCCGTGCGCACCGGCCGTATCCGCTTTGTTCCCGACGATCGCGAAGTCGTCTTTTTCCAATGGATGGAGAATATCCGCGACTGGTGCATCTCGCGCCAGCTCTGGTGGGGTCACCGAATTCCGGCTTGGCACTGCCGCAAGTGCCACAAAATCGTTGTCGCTCGCGAAACCCCGGCCACTTGTTCGCATTGCCATTCAACGGAGCTCGAGCAGGACCCCGATGTCCTCGACACCTGGTTCAGCTCGGGGCTATGGCCTTTTTCGACTCTTGGGTGGCCTGACCCAACTGAAGATTTGCGCACGTTTTACCCGACTACACTCCTGATCACCGGCTTCGACATTCTCTTCTTTTGGGTGTCGCGCATGATCACGCTCGGGCTCGAAATGACGGACGATGTACCTTTCCGCGAAGTGCACATGCACGGACTCATCCGCGATGCCGAAGGCAAAAAGATGTCGAAGACCAAAGGCAATGTGGTCGATCCACTCGAGATCATGGATCGCTTCGGCACCGATGCCTGCCGCATCGGCCTTCTCATGTCGGCAGCACCTGGCGCCGACA
>JAFARV010000898.1 GCA_019245255.1 Acidobacteriaceae bacterium
TATACTCCTCTTAAGTGCTACAGAGCACTTTTGTGGGAGGCTGAGATGAAGAGTTGCACCAAGTCCATTACTCTCGTCCTGTGCGCAGTTGCTTGCCTGACCTCCGGTCGGGCGGCATTTGGCCAGAATGCGCAAGGCACGATATTAGGTCACGTAACCGACCCCAGTGGCGCCCCGGTAACCGCTGCTGAAGTTGCGCTGACGAACATCGACAGAAACGTAAGTCAAGTTACCCACACAAGTGACGTGGGCGACTACGTGTTTGTCGATGTACAGCCCGGCAATTACACGCTGAAGCTCACCGCCGCCGGATTCAAGACAGCGCAGGCGACCGGGTTAAAGCTTGGCGTGGATCAGACACTCCGCCAAAACTTTGATTTAGCCATCGGCACCCTCAACGAGCAGGTCTCCGTTCAGGCAGACGCTCAGATGGTCCAGACGGATAACACCACTGTCGGCACCACCTTCAACCAGGAGCTGATATCGGAGCTGCCGATCAGCGGCCGTGACATCTCGAACCTGCTTCGTGTGCAGGCGGGAGCATCCATCATGGGCGGTGGCCCAGCCTGGGCCTGGACCATGCATGGGCTGAACACCGACTATCTCGAGACCAGCATCAATGGTGCCCGGCCGGAATCGATCAGTTATCTGATCGACGGTATTACGAACAACGACCAGTTCTTTGCCTCGCCGTCCAACCTTCCGTCCTCCTTCGCGGTTTCCGAGTTCAAATCTCAGAACGGCCTGTACTCCGCTGAATACGGTCAGGGATCCGCCCAGGTCAACATCGCGATTCGCCAGGGCACGAACGACTATCACGGCAACGCATATGACTTTCTGCAGAACGACTTCTTCCAACCGGAGAGTCCGCTGAATAAGTTCCTCAATCAGGAGAACCCCAGTCCAACGCCGCTGCCGCTAAAGAATACGCTCAAACAGAACCAGTTCGGCTTCACACTCGGTGGGCCGTTGGTGATCCCCAAACTCTACAATGGCCGCAACAAGAGCTTCTTCTTTTTCTCAGCCGATTGGGGCATCATCCGTCAGGCTCAGCCCTCTTCCATTACGGTTCCGACGCAGCAGGAGCGTACCGGAAACTTCTCCGACTGGCCGTACCCGATCTACGATCCGTCCACCACTGTGGTGAATTCCGATGGCTCGATTACACGCACTCCGTTTCCCGGAAACATCATTCCATCAAGCGAGATCAGCCCGATCGCGAACAGCATTCTGAAGTACGTTCCGGTCCCCAATTCGACGTGCGCGAATCCGTGTTCGAGCGGAGGCAACTACCGCATTTCAGTCCCCAAGCCTTGGGACACCCACGCGTACAGCATGCGCGGCGATCAGTTACTGAGCGAAAAAGACCGCCTCTTCTTCACCGGCGTCATTGGACAGCAAAGCTTCATCAACACCTCGATCATGCCGCTGTCGGGCGAAGTCAAATACACCTGGGACGACTTATTCGGGCTTAACTGGCAGCACACCTTCACGCCTACGATCTTCAACGAAGCGCGCTTCGGCTATAACCGCCTTCATTTTGAAGACAGCTCGGCCACTTCAAACGGGCCCAATATCGCGGCCCAGTTAGGCTTTGCAAATACTCCCAACCTGCCGGAATTCTATGGCCCGCCGATCATCAGTTGGTCCGGCTATCAAACTCTCGGTAACGGCAACTCAGGATGGTTCCAGAACAACCATATTTATGAGTGGGTCGACAATCTGAAGATCGTCACTGGCCGGCACACGTTCACCATGGGCGTAGATCTTCGCAGGCTGCAGCTCGATTTGATCGACGGCTACGGCGTCGAAGGGAGTCTCGGATTCAATGGCGCGTTCACGGCTCTCGACCCGAGCGCGGCCGGCTCTCCTGGCCCGACCGCCGGAAACTCCTTTGCTGACTTTTTGCTCGGACAGGTGCAGAACGCGAGCCATCCGGCGAACGTAGGGGCCGACAAGTATGACGTGCGTGGCATGAAC
This sequence comes from Acidobacteriaceae bacterium, assembly GCA_019245255.1. GTDB lineage: Bacteria > Acidobacteriota > Terriglobia > Bryobacterales > Bryobacteraceae > Bog-105. Next base: position 1,981 of record JAFARV010000898.1, read on the forward strand.
TGGAACTTCTTTGTGCAGGACGATCTGCGTATAACTCCAAAGCTGACCTTGAATCTTGGGCTTCGCTACGAGATTCCGCCGGCCTTCCGGTCTCTCGACAAGAGCGGCGTCGGGCTCGACCAAAGTAACGGCGGAGGATTTATCTGGGCCAACTCCAGCTTTGTACAGCAGGTAAGTTCCCAACCGGGAGTGAATCAAAACCTGATTCGCTGCTGTGCTCCGACGTCTCTTGTTCCACAAGATTGGCACGATTTCGCTCCTCGCATAGGTTTTGCGTGGCGGCCGTTCGACAGCGACCGTTTTGTCATCCGTCCGGCGTATGGGATTTTCTATGACATCTACTCCCGTTATTACGAACTGACGACATACGACGAAGACTATCTCTATACCGCACCCAGCTTCAGTTATCCGAATATACCGGGCAATTCAAAAACGTCTCCCGTACAGCTCGATGGACTTTGGTCGCCGCTAACTAATGCCCAGAACTATGGTTACTTCCAGTTGCCCGGATGGCAGGCAAATGGTCAGATCAACTATCCCGGAAATAAGAGCCCGCGTACGCAGCAATGGTCTTTGGATACTCAGTTTGCGCTGAATCAGAATACGATCCTCGATGTCGGATACATCGGTTCGCGCGCGAGCCACGAGAATGGGTATTGGTACTTCAACGCGGGCTACCTACCCACAGTACCGGGCGACGTTTGCAATACCCTCCGCTCTGTTCAGGAAGCTCAGCAATCTAGCCCGGGATGCTTGACC
>JAFARV010000990.1 GCA_019245255.1 Acidobacteriaceae bacterium
CTTCGTTTGGCAGCGGTGAAGGTGACGGTGTAGTCGGCCCTAACAAATTCACCGAACGGCTCGGGGTCGTCCGACGGCAGGCCGGACGGAATATCGATCGCGACTTTTTTAGCGAGCGTAAAGCGCTGGTTAATGTATCGGATGGCATCGAGCGCAGACCCCTTCGCCGGTCCGGAAAGGCCGGTTCCGAGCACGGCGTCAACGACGACCGTGGCCGGGTTTGGCTGGTCCGGTAGACTGCGGGAAACGGGGCAGCCGCAAGCGGCGAGCGCGCGGCGCGCGATCGCCGCGTCGCCCGTGAGCGCCTCAGGTTCGAACAGTTCGACGACGCTCAATTCCCGGCAAAGCTGCCGAGTCCACAACTGCCGCGCAACTACGAATCCATCGCCGCCGTTATTCCCTTTGCCGCAGATGACGATCACGCGCTCTTTTGAAAGGCAGAACGTCTCGCGCAAGAAATCGACCACCCGGTTGCCGGCGTTCTCCATGAGTAAAATGCCCGGAATGCCGGCCTCAATTGTGAGGCGGTCGACCTCTCGCATCTCTGCCGCAGTCAAAATCTTCATGCCGCAGCTCCCACCTGGCGCGCCAGCAGGAGCGTCATGTCATCGTGCAATTCCGGCGTACCCGTCCAACCTCGAACGGCATCGAAAATGACGCGAATGATCTCGTGTTCGTCCGCCTCGAGATGCCGCTGGACCAGCTCAACCAAACGTTCTTCCCCGAACATCTCGCCGTAAGCGTTCTCCGGTTCCGTGATCCCGTCCGTGTAACAAACGAGGAGGTCCCCGGGCTCGATGGTGATACAGCTTGCATCGTACTTGGCGTTAGGAAACGCACCTACAATTGTTCCGTTACTATCTAACGATGTAACGTTGCCATTACGGAATAACAAGGGCGACAAATGCCCTGCATTGGTGTAACTCAGCGCGCGCGTTGGCTCATCGTAGACGGCGAAGAAGAACGTCGCGTACTTCTCCGGCGACGTATGCGCGTACACCTGCTGATTGAGTTTGGTCACCAGAGTCGCGGAGTCGATCTCGGGAGCCATGCTGCATTCATTCTCAATGAGCGGTTGCGAATGGCTCACTTGCGCGCGCAGCGCTGCCTGGATGGTCGCCATCAAAAGCGCTGCAGAGATTCCTTTGCCCGCGACATCGCCTATTGCAAATGCCAGCTTTGCTTTTCCCACGGCGGCATAGTCGTAGTAATCGCCGGATACCATGCGCGCCGGATCGCAGCGGGCGATAAGCTGTAAGCCGCAACGCGGCGGCTCTTCCTGCGGGTACAACTGCTGCTGCACCTCGCGTGCGATTTCGATCTCGGCGTGCAAACGCTCGCGTTCCTTTTCAATCGAGAGCAGGCGCTCAAGATTTCCAGTCATCTGGTTGAAAGAGGACGCGAGTTCGCCGAGCTGATCGCTGGTAGACACCGGAATGCGATGGCTGAAATCGCCGCGAATGACACGACGCGTGCCCTCGTAAAGCTGGTTTACGGCGCGCGTAATGCGCCTCGATAAGGAAACGCCAACGATAACGGCGCCGATTTCCACCAACAGAAATAAGACCGCAATCGCGATCAGGATGTCGGATAGGATGCCGCGGAACAAATCGGATTGTGAGAAGAAGGCTCGCATGACCGCAGACGGCCGCGAGTGCACCCATAATACGGATTGATGTTCCTTCCCGGGGTATTCGAGATGGTAGTGGGCAATTGTCGAGGGCAGAGCCACGGGTATATCGAACCGGCTCATGGGTGGCGGAATGCTGCCACTGTCGCTGTTCCGCTCGATTACGAAATCCGGGTTGTCCGCATTGCCCTTCGGTTCGAGATTCAGCGCACCGGCGGAGATGGTTTCGCCCGTCTTGAAGTTGGGCGTTTCGACGAGAGCAATGACTCCGAGATGAGGCACAAGGTTGGCGATGATGCGATTTGAGAGTGGCGCGAGAACCGTGATCTCTTCTCTCTGGTCGATATAGTGAGCCCAGGCATAGAAGCGCTTGTTCATGACCAGGAGCCCGCTAACGTCCCTCCACTTGGGAGAAACGGTGACGCGTGGGCTGCTTTCCGGATACTCGTGATCGCCGGTCTTATCTTTAACCTCGACACTGAATTCGGGGAACCAGTCTTTGTAAGCGGCTTCAATCTCCGGTATCGCGTATTGGCGGAACTGCACGGGAAGATTTCGGATGGTGGTAATGGCGGAGCTGACGCTCTCCAGCCGGCGTTCGAGCGCAGAGGTCGCCAGATAAACAGCGAGCTCGCTCACCAGCGCCCAACCCGAGACGACGAACAGTAGAAAAAGAAGTAGAACCGGTAGAACGCCGAAGAGCGCATATACCAGCAGCAGGCGGCTGCGCAGGCTCCAGAGCGCATTTCGCAGGAGGTGCCGCACCAGCCGGAAGCAAACAATAACGCCAAGCACAACCAGCGCACAAAAATCGAAGAACAGCAGCAGGCCGTTGCCGGTGAAGTAGGCAACGAAGTAGAGAGCAACCGCGATGAGGAATACAATCCCCGAGGTGCCTAAGCGTTTTGCAAGCTCACGCATCCGCCACATGTACAGCCATTATCGCGAGGTGCCGTACGCGGAGCGTGTACAGGGTAGAGGCCTCGCTGCTGCTCGGGGACACTCGCAAGTCTTTGAAGCCTGATCCGCACTACGTAGTGCTATGCTGGTTCACCTCGAAACAGTGACCCGTAAGGTTCGGCGAACTCAATTCGCTGTGTGTGATGACCCACTATGACGGAACTTTTCCGCTACATCCAGCAGGCGTACGCTCTTCCTGAAACTACCGGCTCGATCGATACCTCGTCGACCAATTCATCCTTCCAAAACGAGCTGCGTCAGGCGATCTCGCAGAATGAGTCGCCGGATCAGATTCGCAGCCTCGCGGGTAAGTTCCTGGACAGTCAGTTTCCAGCAGGCTCGACCAATCCGATCGGTTCTTCCGATCAACTGCTCTCTTTCTCGCGGCAGCTTCTGGCGCTCCCGGATCCT
>JAFARV010000023.1 GCA_019245255.1 Acidobacteriaceae bacterium
GCGAACCATCAGGAACGCCGGGATGGTGAAGATCGCCCCTGACGCTACGCCCTCACCGATGGTGCCGCTGGTGCGGGCAATGTTCTCTTCGAGCAGCGATCCCTTCCAGGTGCGAAGAACCGCCATGCCGATAACGGCGGCCGGATAGGTAGCGGCGACGGTCATGCCGGCTTTGAGGCCGAGATAGGCGTTGGCCGCGCCCAGGATAACGGTCATAGTCAGACCCACCGCTAGAGCCCGGAAGGTGAGCTCCGGCATCTGAAGGTGCTCGGGGACGAACGGTTTGAATGGTTTCGATTGAGTGGCCATATGGGACGATCCGCGCTAGTGGACTGTCCCAGCGATTTCGAGACCTTGAGACCCAAGCGTCGAGGCAGGCACGAGTGCCCACGCCACAATGGGTGGAAGAGGCCGGTAATGTTTTAGCTGGGGCATTCCACTAGCCGAGTTTCTGCTTGACTAATTCACTGAGAGCCTTGCCGTCCACGCGTTTGCCGGCAAGACGCGCCTGAGCGGATTTCATCACGAGGCCCATCTGTTTAGAGGACGTTGCGCCGGTTTCCGAGATGGCAGCAGCAACGGCGGATTCTAGCTCTTCCTGCGAAGCAACAGCGGGAAGGTAGCTCTCGATCAGTTTGATCTCGCCCTCCTCTTTCAGAGCCGACTCCTCGCGACCTCCCTTTCGAAACATGTCTGCGGCTTCGCGGCGTTGTTTCAGGAGACTGTTCATGACTTGCATTTCAGTCGCTTCATCGAGCGGCTTCATGCTGTCGATCTCGTGTTTTTTGAGAGCGGCTTTGATCATGCGCACGGCGCTGAGACGGTTCTCGTCCCTGGCCTTCATCGCGTCGACCATGTCTTTCTGAATGCGGTCGAGTAGAGACATTGCCCAACATTGTACGCGGGCGGGATCAGCCCACAAGCGCCCTTGATTTCACACGCTCCGGTTCAGAACCAAGCCAGGCGGTGTTCTCAGCCGTGCTGTCGTAGACAGATGACGTCTTGAACAGCTCGAACTCACCCTTTGCGGCAGCCTTTTCCGTTTTCTTCAACAGGGCAGCCAACTGGTCCTGTGTGAACGGCTTGAAGGTGCGAACGGCTTCGAGCGCCTGATCGACTCTTTCCATGCTGTCCATGCCATTAATGACAACAGAGGAGGGCGTGTTCAGAGCATAGTGAAGTGCTTCGATGGCGGTGACTGTGTTCGACTTCATGATCACGCCATTGGCAAGGGGCTTCATCGCAAGCACGGCGACGCCTTGCTGCACGCACTCGGGTACGACCAGCTTGGAAAAGCTTCGGAAGTGCGCATCCATAACATTGATGGGCATCTGCGCAGTGTCGAATTTGTATCCGTTCTCTTTGGCGACTTCAAGCATGTACAGATGAATGCGGGGATCCTTGTGTCCAGTGAAACCGATGTAGCGCAGCTTGCCCTGCTTTTTGGCTTCGAGGAGCGCGGCGTTAGCGCCCTCTTCATCAAAGATGCGATGGGGGTCTTCGAATCTGAGGATCTCATGGTGCTGCACGAGGTCGATGCAATCGGTTTGGAGGCGTTCGAGCGAGTGTTCGAGTTGCCGCATGGCCTCTTTTTTTGAGCGCCCATCGATCTTGGTCATGAGGAAAACCTTCTGACGCCCGCCGTTCTCTCGCAGGGCCTTGCCCATGCGGATCTCACTGAGCCCCTCGTTGTAGTCCCAGGAATTATCCATGAAGTTGATGCCGCGATCGATGGCGCTCTGGACGATGCGTATGGCCAGTTGTTCGCTGACTTTGGGCGTGCCGAGATGCCACCCGCCGACGCCAATCGCGGAGACCGTTTCTCCGGTCGTCCCGAGCTGCCGGTATTGCATATCTGACATAGATTCGACGTGACCTCGCCGCCAGTGTACATTAGGCAGCGGCTAGTGCGGCTGCGCGGCGAGTTGCGGCCCGCTTGCTGACGCGCGCGGTTGCCGAGGTCGCTTGCTGACGTGCGCGGGTCGGAAGAGGCGGCCTGTGCGGCCGCCGCAGGCCGGGGGCCTGCCCCACGAAGGGTTTTCATCGCGGTTAGACTTTTGCGCGGAGTACGGCGTCGAGAAGCCCCTTGTTGGCGGTACAGACGGGGCAGTCGCATTTGCCGTCGGGACGCGGGATGTTGCCCACGCCGGTGCGGCCGATGTGACCGTCATCGCGAAGTTTCTCGCGTGCGATGACCTGTAGCCAGGTATCGGCGGTCATGCGTTGGATTCCGCAGCCGCCCCGCTCGCGTACGTCTGCGTCTTCTTTTCCGATGGCCCATTCGTACTCGGGGGGAACACCGTCCACGAAATTCAGACGCCGGTAGACCAAGTCGGGCGGCGGCAGCATTTCCTTCGCTTCTTCGATCAGTTGGTCATTCGGCGGGTAGAGGCGGGTAGTGGTTTTGCCTTCCTCGATGCGAATCTCGACCCATTGATCGATGTGGGTGAGCTTTTTGCGGTTTTTCGGATGGTTCTGACCTGCGAAGATCTGCCTCGCCATGGGGATAGAGCCGTCCGGGAGAAATTCCTGCGGCGCTTCGGTCCAACCCGTTTTCGATGCGGGATTGGGGGTTCGTTTGCGCGGCACCGGCTGGAGCGCTGGTAGAAGCGGGGGAACGGCGGTGCGCATCGCGTCCCGCCACTGCGGCAGTTCGGGGAGCGTGAAGGGCATGCGAGGCGGCATCAGGTACGGGTCTCCGGTTTGAGGGTTGAGGTTGCAGGTTGCGCGTCATTGGCGGAGAGAGTTGACGCGTTTGGATCGGCTTGCTGGTTGGACTCCGGGCCGTACAGAAGCGGGGCGCGTCCGTCTTTCCAACGACGGCTGACAATGGTATCGGCCATATTTTGCTCGTGGACAAAGGCGCGGCGTTCGGCGAATCCTTCGCGCTTGCGCGCAGCCCAATAGTGTTCGACGATGCGAAGGGCGCGGTTGAAGGAGTTCTCAGCAGCGGTCTTATAGCGGATGGCGAGCAGCAGCTTACGTTCGAGTTTTTCGATTTCTTCTTCGGCTACTCCGTTGCTTTCGGCTTCGAAGAGGCGCTGTTCGACGCGTGCATAACGGCGCGAGCAGCGGCGCTGGATCCAGTCGCGTTCGGCGAGGTCATCGACGAGCGAGATGAGCGCCGGTTCGCCTGGTTCGGCCTGGTATTCGCTGTGCCACATAGAATGGACAGCTTTCCACTCGGCCGGGGATTCGTCAGGCAGCAGCGCGAACTCGCGCTGGCACATGCCGTGATCGGTGGAGTTTTTGCTGGAGCGCGTTTTGCCGTCGGAGGAGGAGGGTCCGCCGGAACGCGGGCGACGGTTTTGCATGTGACTGGATTGTGGACTGGCGGCAAGCGGGGCGGGTGGTGGCGGAGAGAAGAAGTCGTGCGTTTGGAGCGGGATGGGAAATTTTGGAAATGCGTGACCGGGAGTGAGCGCGGCCAAGCGTCCCGATGAGTCGGGACGCGGCGGCGAGAGTCGCCGCGCCACAAAAAGAGCGTATTACGGAACGAACTGGGGCGGTTGGGTTCGTTTTTTCAAGTGCGGGGTGGGCGGGTTGTCGTTGCCGACCGCTCCGAGCCCCGCATCGCCTTCGACGATCACCTGCGCGAACGAGTGCACGCTATCTTCGCTGCCGTTTTCCAGGAACTTGCAGATCTTCCCGAGAGGGAAGCACATGTTCTTAGCATCTCTCCATAAGATGGCTGCCGATAAACATCGTACGACTATCCATCTCCTCAGACGTGCAGCCCATCTTGCGTCGTCTTAGCAGGAATGCGCGGGAGCCGTTTGCATCGGCGTCGCGCTTGCGATAGCGTGTAAGGCGCACGTTCACGGGTAAACATCCTAGTAATTTCGAAATGAACTCGTTTGCAAGAAAGGACATGCTGATGCTCTCGCTATATGAAACAACACGCTTTCGACAACGCGAGAAAAAGAAAGAATGGATGCTCGAAGTCAACAAGCAATACCAGGAAGTGATAAAGATCGTAATCAACCTTGTTACAGCCAGTCTTGTTCTGCCGGTTGTATTCGTCCACAATATCCTCGGAGTGAAGACCGGAGACCCCAACTTCCATCTAGGCCCCTTGGCCTATTGGTCTTGGGTTCTTTTGGGAATATCACTGCTCGCTTGTGTGTTGTTCTATGTTTGTTCTACGAAGTTCACGAAGGCTGTATATAAGAATGAAGAAACAACCCAAACCTTCATGAAGGTCAGGGTGGAAAACTGGCGTGACACTATGGGAATCTCAGCGGCTTTGTTCTTTCTCGTTGGACTTGTCTGCTTATTCCTGTTCTTTTATAGCGAACTCTCCGGAGCCAAAGTGACGCACGTTCCTGTGACGAACTTCGACTGGAGAGGCCAATGACGAAAGATGCGGCTTGGATTCTGGCAAACCATTGGGTTGCAGCTTGGAATGCTCACGATCTGGACTTGATCATGGCTCATTATGAAGATGCAATCGAGTTGACCTCGCCGGTTGCCGCCCAGTTGTTAGGTACGCCGGGTGGAAAGGTGGCCGGAAAGGCCAGTTTGAGAGCTTATTTTCAGCGAGGGCTGGAATTGTACCCGGAACTCCGCTTTCACCTTGAGGACGTGCTCTGGGGCGTAAACAGCGTGGTGCTGTACTACACGAACCAAAAGGGAACCCGGACGGGAGAGTTTATGGAGCTGTCAGCCGTTGGAAAGGTGGCCCGGGTGGTAGCCCACTACAGTGCTTGACGAGACGAGGACATGTCGCATTCGCGCTACGCGTCTCGAGCAGGCTGCCCCAAACAAACCAAAGAAGAACCTGGCTCAGTTCCTTCTCGAATCCCCGCTACGCGGTTCGGGGTTAAAGCTGGAAAGGCGAAAGGACTATCCCGAGCCACTTGAGCTGTGAACGGGTTTCTAGTCGATACAAATGTCATTTCTGAGTTCGTTAAGCCAC
>JAFARV010000418.1 GCA_019245255.1 Acidobacteriaceae bacterium
GGGACAGCGGACGGCGAGCGGGATGAACAATTCGTTCACCTGGATAACTATGGGAAGTTCGCCAAAGATCCGCATTTGGGCAACCGCAGTATCTACAACGTTTTTTACGTGAGGCATGTGGACGCGAACGGCACACCCGAAGAGCCGTACGGGCAGGCGGCCAACGGTCCTACCGGGCCGAGCACGCAGATCGCGGAGTTCGAAGATTCCGGCGCGTTCGTGTATGCGGAGGCGAAACACCTGGAGGACATGTACCGGGTGTCGCGCGAGGGTCCACTAGTTGAGAAGTGGACGCGGCGCATTGTGTTTGCGCGTCCGAATCGGGTGATTGTGTTCGACGAGACCGCGGCCGGTGAGGCGGATGCAGATCAGTTTATGGCGTGGAATTTTTCGGGTGAGCCGCTTGCGGCGGATGATGCCGCGCGGCGCGACATCCGGTACGGAAACGATTTTGCGGGGTCGGTGACACAGGTGCTTCCAGAGGGCGCGAAGGGGACATGCGTGAACCTGTTCTCAGCCAACAAAGTGTGGCAGCTTCAGGTACGCCCGGGCACGAAGGCGCGTTTGCAGACCTGGATTACGGTGTTCGATTTGTCCGAGAGCCGCGAGGCTGTGGCGGTGGCGAAGGCGATTCCGGTGCGCGAGGGGCGGGCAGCGGGCGTGCTGATCGCGCCGCGCGGGTCGCAGGCGAGCGCAACTTTATTCGTAACGCAGCCCTTCGATAATGCGGGACCGGACACGATTCGCTACGTGATTCCCGGCCGGTCAACGCGGCACTTGATCACGGGATTGCACGGCGGATCGAGATACTTCGTGGCGTGCGCGAGGGATGGGGCGGACATAACGGTGAGTGTGAAGGGCGGCGGAGCGATTACGGCGAGCGGCGGGTTTATAGCAAGTAGCGCAGGAGTTTTGTCATTCGCGACGAGCGAATCGGGAGAAGTCCGGTGATCTACGACGGGATCATTCTGGGCGCGGGGCATAACAGCCTGGTGCTTCAGGCGTATCTCGGGCGAGCAGGACTGAAGACGCTGTGCATCGAACGGCGGCATGTGCCGGGTGGAGGTTTGTCGACCGAAGAGGACCCGCGCCATCCGGGCTTCCTGCACAATCCGCATTCGTTTTATCATCGGGCGCTTGACCGCATGCCGTGGTATCGCGATCTGGAACTGGCGAGGCGCGGCGCAGTGTATCTGGAACCGGAACTGAATGTCGCGCTGCTGTTGAACGACGGGCGCTCGCTTGAATGGTGGACCGACTTTGAGAAGACGGCCGGCTCATTCGGCGCATTGAGTTCGCGTGACGAAGCGAGTTTGCGGCGCTGGCGCGAGGATTTTCGAGGCATCGCAGAAGACATCCTGATTCCGGAAAGCCAGTCACCTCCGCTGGAGCCGGAACGCCGCCGGGCGTTATTAAGCAGGACCGCGGAAGGGCGGCTGCTGCTGAAGACGAGTGAATTGTCGCCGCTCGAGTTTGTAGAGCGGGAGTTTGAGCATCCGGCGATTCGCGCCGGTCTTCTGTTCTTCAACGGGCTGCGCGAAGTGGATCTGCGGTGCCGCGGCTTCGGTCATCACATTGCATTTCTGCTGGCGAGTTCAGGGAAGGCGCAGATGTGTGCTGGCGGATCGGCGGGTTTGGCGCGAGCGCTGGTTTCCGCGGTGACCGAAACCGGAGGCGAGATCGTGCTGCAGAAGACACCCTCTCGCATTCTGCTCGAGAATGGCCGGGCGGTTGGCGTGGAGACTTCCGATGGCGAACAATACAAAGCGCGTCATTTTGTCTCGTCGGGGTTGAACCCGCAGCAGACGTTTCTCGAGCTGATCGAAGAAGATGTTCTGCCGCGAGAGTGGCGCGACAAGGCTCGTGAATTCCGCTACAACCTGCTCGCGCCGCTGTTTGGTATTTACGTGAATCTGCGGGAACGCGTTCACTATCAGGCGGCCGAGCGCAGGCCGGAACTCGATCAGGCGTTCATGGTGATTTTAGGCCTCGACCAAGCATCGCAGTTCACAGACATTGTGCGCCATCACGAAGCAGGAACGGTTCCGAAGCCTGTGATGTGGGGCACTTGCCCGACGCAATTCGATCCAACGCAGGCGCCGTCGGGGAAGCACACGGCGTTTATGTGGGAGAAGCTGCCGTATCGGCTGAACGGGAACCCGGAGAGTTGGGATAGCTACAAGAACGCGCATGGCGGCAGGATGCTGCGCATGTGGAGCCGGTACGCTCCGAACTTGCCGGACGTGGTGGAGGATTGGTTTGTGCGGAGCCCGCTCGATACGGAGCGCACGCTGCCCAATATGTCTCAAGGAGACTTGCTGGTGGGCGCGTTTACGGATGGGCAGACGGGATACAACCGTCCATTTGCGGGCGCGGGCCAGTATCGCGGGTTCTGCGAGGGGCTGTATTTGAATGGCTCGTGCTGCCACCCGGGCGGGAACATCACCGGGCTGCCTGGTTATAACTGCGCGCGGGTGCTGCTCGAGGATTTGGGAGTCAAGTGCGACTGGTTTCCGGCGCGGTTTGAGCAGCGGCTGGAAGAGTTGGAGGAAGTGGCCGGGTGAGGGTCCGTTGTCCTAGGGCAAAGGCCTGCGCTTCACGTCGATGTTCAGGCGCTTGATCTTCTGGTTCAAGGTCGAGAGCGGGATACGGAGCATTTCCGCGGCTTCGGTTTGACTGTAGCCGACGGTCTCGAGCGCTTCGATGATTTTGCGGCGCTCGAAGTCGGCGACGATCTCAAATAACGAGGCCTGCGGCGAGAGCATGCCGTTAGTATCGCGCGAAATCTTCATGCCGCTCGCCTGCTGCAGGTTATCGGGCAGGACGTGTGCAGGGACGATGGCGCTGGTGGTCATGACGACCGCCCGTTCCACGATATTTTCGAGCTCGCGAACGTTGCCGGGCCAATTGTGCTCCATCAAAATCTGCATGGCATCGGGCTCGAAGCTTAAAACGGAGCGCCCGTCGTGGTTGAGGAATTTTTCGTTTTCGCGGCAGTAGCGGTCGAAGAAGAAATCGACGAGGGCAGGTATGTCTTCCCTGCGATCGCGCAGCGGCGGGAGGTTCAGGTTGATGACATTCAGCCGGTAATAGAGGTCTTCGCGGAATCGGCCGTCGTCGACCAGTTTCCTCAGATCCGCATTGGTGGCCGCGATGAGGCGGACATCGACCTTGATGCTTTCATTCGAGCCGAGCGGCATGAACTCGCGGTCCTGCAGGACGCGCAGGAGCTTGACCTGTATTTCGGGACTGATGGTGCCGATTTCATCGAAGAAAATCGTGCCGCGATTGGCAGCTTCGAACAGACCCTTGCGGTTCGTGACAGCGCTGGTGAATGACCCTTTGACGTGCCCGAACAAGGTGGATTCGAGAAGTTCGGTGGAGAGAGACCCGCTGTTTACCGGGACGAAGGCCTGATCGGAGCGCGCGGAGTGGAGGTGAATGGCCTTGGCAATCAGTTCCTTGCCGGTGCCGGTTTCGCCGGTGATGAGGATGGTGGCGCGGCTGGGCGCGACTTGCGCGACCTGGTCGAGGAGGCGAATCATGCGATCGCTTTTGCCGACGATGTTGGGAAAGGCATAACGCTGTTTGAGCGCTCGCTTGAGCTGTGTGTTCTCACGCTCAAGGTGGCCTTTCGAGATCATGCGATCGATCTCGATGAGCAGCTTGTCGTTGTCCCAGGGCTTTGCGAAGTAGTCGTTGGCGCCCGACTTGAGAGCGCGCACGGCAACTTCGACCGAGCCGTAGGCGGTCAGCATGAAGATGGGGGTTTCCTTGTCGCGATCGCGGATATCGGCCAACACGTCCATGCCTGAGCGGTCCGGCATCATGAGATCGAGGAGGACGAGGTCGTAGACGCCGGCGTCGAATCTGTGTAGTCCCGCGGCAGCGTTCTCAGCGAGTTCGACGAGGTAGCCTTCGCCTGTGAGCAGAAGTTCGAGACTTTCGCGGATATCGGCTTCGTCATCGATAACGAGGATGCGGCGCCGGTCGGGTGCGGTGACGCGATCTGCCGGTAAGGCTTGATGGGGATTGGTCACTAGAGTGGTTGTATCAGACATGTGGCTACAGAAGTGAGACGGTTCGGAAGGGCGCGGCGGCTACGCCGGAAGGGCTTCGCGCTGACGCTCGGAGCTTCGCAGGTCGTGAGCCGAGGCGGCGGGAAACTCCAGCCGGAAGGTGGTGCCTCGCCCGCTATCGCTATCCACTTCAATTATGCCCTTGTGCTCTTGCACAATACCGTAGGTGATGGATAGGCCGAGGCCGGTACCACGTTTGGCGCCCTTAGTGGTGAAGAAAGGATCGTAGATCCGGGCCAGGTGTTCGGGTGGGATGCCCTGCCCCGTATCAGCGACTTCGATGTGGGCAAATCCGGATTCAGACCAGGAGCGTACACGGAGTTCGCCACCGCCGGGCATGGCGTCGCGCGCATTGATAAAGAGGTTGAGGAACACCTGCTGGAGCCTGCCGGCATCGCCGCGAATGGCAGGAAGATCTTCCGATAGCGCGAGGCGGGTGGTTACACCAGCTTTGTCGAACTGATGCTCGACCAGGCCGGCGGTCTCACGGATGGTGCGATTGAGGTCGAGTTCGACAAAGTTGGTCGGCGAGGTGCGGGAGAAGTTTAACAGCGAGTTGACGATTTCGCTGGCGCGGAAGGTTTGCTTGGCGATCTTCTCGAGCAGCTTCGATTTCTGCTCGTCGCCCGAGACCTGCTTGGCGAGCATTTGCGCGTAGGTGGAGATTACCGCAAGCGGAGTGTTCACTTCATGCGCGACACCGGCGGCGAGGAGACCGATGGAGCTGAGCTTATCGGCCTGGACAAGCCGGCGTTCGAGCTCGTCGCGGTCAGTGATGTCATCGAAGATGATGAGACGTCCGATCTGGCGCAGCTCCTTCGAGACGAGGGGCGCGATGGCAATGTTCACAACGGATTCGCGGGCGGAGGCGGGCACAGAATGCAGACCATTTCCGTCGCTGCCGGTTCCGTTCAGAGAGGGCCGTGTCTGCAAGGCGACCTTGTATACGTTGTGGACGCCTTCTTCGCCGCGCAGCTCCTCGAAGCGCTGCTGGAGGTCGGCCGGGAACAGTTCGGCGAGTGTTTTTCCAATGGCTTCTTCGCGCGCGATACCGGTGAGGCGTTCGATCTGCGTGTTCCAGCTTTCGACGCGATCGTCCAGACCGGCGGCGAGAATGCCGACATTGATTGATTCGACGATGTTCTCGCTGAATTCTTTGAGACGTTCGTACTCATCGGCCTTGTGCTGGAGCGAGCTGTAGAGTCGCGAGTTCTCAATAGCGATGGCGACGTAGTTCGAGACGGTAACGAGCAGTTCGATGTCATCGCGGGAGAGGAAATCGCCTTCGGTTGTGCGGCTGATTCCGAGGAATGCCATGGTCTTACCGCGGGAACGGCAGTTCACGTAATAGGTGAAGTCGAGTTCGGCGATGGTGTCGCGGACCGGTTGGGGCAGTTCCCGGGAGACGATGTCGCGCATGTGGCGGGTGCGCTCGAAGAAGATGTAGGGACGGTCGATGGCTTGTTCGAGGAAGCTGAGATCGAGGGGTCCGAGAGGTCCCTTGGCCTGTTTCGATGAGCGGCCGGTTTTCTGAACTACCGAGTGGAGTGAGAAGCGTCCCGCGGCCTCGTTTAGCAAGAAGCATCCGACCTGCTGGATGCCTAGGGTGCGCAGGAGGCGATCGGAGACTTTCGCGAGCATGGCGTTCTGATCGGTTTCGGAGCTGAGTTCGCGAGCGAATTCGATCAGGGTGACACGGGCGTCGTAACGGTCGCGGTAAAACACGTGCCGGTCGAGGACTTCCTGAATCCAACGGCGGATGGGCTCGAATACAAACGTCGCGAAGGAAATTAAGACGACGATGGCCTGGGTGGGGATGGTCGGGGTGTTGAAGATGATGAAGATGAGACCGTAAAACGTGCCGATGACGGCGAGGGTTGCGAGCGTGTAGACGTAGCCTTGCTGGAAGATGATGTCGACATCCATCAGGCGGTAGCGGGTGATGGCATAGGCCCAGGTAAGCGGGATGAGGCCCATGGAGAGCACGCTGAGGTTCATGACGTGGCTTGGCACGCCACCGAGAACATAGGGGAGAGCGTAGAGAACAGCAAACGGAGCGAGCCCGACGAGCGCGCCATTGCGCAGGTACTTTAACTGCCGGCGGGCAATCGGATCCTTGACTTGCGAGAATTCCCAGGCGAGTGCAGCAGCGCCGCCGAAGTAGAGCAGGAGCGAAAACGCGATCTGGGCGCGATCCAGCAGCCAGCGGACTTCGAGCAGAGGGGTGGAGAAGGTGAGCACGCCTTCCGCGGTGGCAAGCACGAGAGCGAAAAGGAGCGCGGAGGGAACATACAAGAGCAGCACGGCCGAGCGGCGCCGGAGGAATTCCGGCCGGCGATGGAAGGTGAGGCAGAAGTGCAGGAAAATGGCCGGCGCAAAGAGGTTGGCGGCGAAGTTGCCCCAGTACATCAGCTCGTCGAAGGTGTTCAGCTTGCCGGAATAGCGGAAGCAGCATGCCACGAATGATGCGAGACACAGCGTGAAGAAGTGGAAGGACTTGGAGGCGCTGGTCCGGCGGTAGTAGACGAACAGCCCTATGGCGAGATAGAAGACGCCAACGCCGTAGTAGTAATAGGTGGCGGAATCGCGCGGCGCGTCCTGAACGTAGACGTTGTCCTTCTGGAACTCAATGCCGTTGCGGCGAAGGATATATCGGGTTGGTCCGAAGCGCGGGATGCGCCACAGGGCTTGGGGAACGTCAAGGGAGCGATGAATGGGCGTATCGCCGATCTGCACCACCTGATCGCCCCGCCGGATGCCCGCATTCTGACCGGAGCCGCTCGGGCTAATATAAATCGCGAGCACGCGGTTCTGACCGTCCGGCGCTTTGCGGTCGACCCAGGTAACGCCGTCATCTTGCAACGGATAGGAGCGCAAATGCTGGAAGCTGAGAATGGCGCCAACGACGGCGGCGGCCGCGAGGATAAGCAGCAGCGTTCCGGCGAACTGTTTACGGGATTCGCGCACCATAAGCCACGGGGCGAGCTGGATTGCCTCGCGATATTAAAGCGAACTCCAGTGGTTGCACGTCTTCGTCCATTCGCCAAGAACGGCTATGTCATAGTACTACCAACAGCATAGGGGCGGTCCTGTGTCCTGCACCGGACAGAATTCTTCTTTCTGGGAGCGCCATCTACCGATTCCCGTAGCGGGATAGGACCCACATTTCGGGGGTGCTGCGAGGCACGACACATGTTTTCATGCAAGCCAATGAAACCGTTGAGGTGATCGAGACGTCCCGGGCGTTGACGCGGGGTTACTGGACACTTACACTTAAGACGTACCCGCACAGTTCACCGAGGTGGTTCTCCCAGTTATGAAGTTCTCCACTGCCCTCCGGCTTCGCCCCCTGCTCGGCATGACAATCGTGACGTTCGCGGCTGGTTCCCTGGTTGCGTCGCCGGCTGAGCAAAAAGGCGCAGCGAGCAGCTCCGACCAGGAGACTGTGGCCAAGCCTCTCAGCGACAAGCAGTTGAAGAAGAAGCAGAAGGAGCTCGAGAAGGAGCTGCAGGGTCCCTGGAAGAAGTGGCTGAACGAGGATGTCGTCTACATCATCACAGACGAAGAGAAGCAGGCTTTCAAACGCCTGAAGACCGATGAGGAGCGGCAGACCTTCGTCGAGAACTTCTGGCAGCGGCGCGATCCTACGCCGGAGACGGAAGAAAACGAGTTCAAAGAAGAGCATTATCGCCGCATCGCGTACGCGAACGATCACTACGCATCGGGCATTCCGGGGTGGAAGACAGACCGGGGGATGATTTACATCAAGTACGGTCCACCGGACGAGATCGATTCCCACCCGTCGGGCGGTACGTATGAGCGTCCGATTGAGGAGGGTGGCGGCGAAACGTCCACCTATCCGTTTGAGGACTGGCGCTATCGGTACATCGAGGGGATCGGGAGCAACATCATCATCGAGTTTGTTGACACGACGATGAGCGGCGAATACAAAATTTCGACGGATCCGGAAGAGAAAGACGCGTTGCTGAATGTGCCAGGCGCGGGCCTGACCATGATGGAGCAGATGGGCATGGCGGACAAGACCCAACGCTTCCAGCGTACGGACGGAACGCACCTCGGAACTGGTAATCAGCCGCTTCCGGAAAGCATGAACGAGTTCACGCGCATTGAGCAATACGCGAAGCTGCAAGCGCCACCGGCGATCAAGTTCAAGGATCTTGAAGCGGTGGTGAACTCAAATATCCGATACAACACGCTGCCGATGCGAGTGCGAGCCGACTACATCCGGGTGACGGACAGTACGGTTCTGACCAGCATCGCGGTCCAGTTCAAAAACAGCGATTTGCAGTACAAGACAAAAGACGGGGCTGCTTCGGCGACGGTCAATATCTACGGCCGGATTACGTCTTTAACGAGACGGCCCGTGAACTGGTTTGAGGACACGGTTCAGGCGGGTCCGTTCCCGGCGGAGATGCTGCAGAAATCGATGGGCGGAGCGCAGTTGTATTCGAAGACTGTGCCGCTCGCCCCCGGTACGTACCGGCTGAATATCGTTGCCAAAGACACGGTTGGA
>JAFARV010000459.1 GCA_019245255.1 Acidobacteriaceae bacterium
CCGCCCGCAACCGCGGCGCGATGCTTCGCGCGAGAACGGGATGAGCGTCTTTGTCGGGCGCGTGCGCGTGTGTCCGGTGCTGGACGTAAAATTGGTCGCCTGCGGGCACAACACGATTCGGGGGGCGGCGGGAGCGGCCGTACTGAATGCGGAGCTGATGGTCTCGCAAGGCTTTCTCGATTAGGAATACGCGAACGCGATGATCGTGATGAAGTTCGGCGGAACCTCCGTCGAATCGCAGGAGGCCATCGCCCGAGTCACGAAGATCGTCGGAGACCATAGCCATCGCCGCCCCGTGGTGGTCGTCTCGGCGATGGCCAAAACCACTAACGAGCTGCTTGATGTCGGCCGGGAAGCTGCTGCCGGCCGTCGCGAACACGCGCTCGCCATCGTCCATCGGTTGCGAACCCACCATCTCAACCACGCTTTGCAACTGGCCGGCGCGGGAGCCGCTGACCTCGAACGTTACATCCGCACGCACTTCGAATGGCTTGAGGAACTCGTTAAAGGGCTGTCCATTGTTGGCGAGCTTTCTCCTCGCTCTATGGACGCCATCGCAAGCGTTGGCGAGCGTGTGTCGAGTTTGATTGTCACATTTGCCCTGCGGGCAGCGCGCATTCCTGTCCAGCACATCGACGCCCGGCGCGTCATTGTCACAGACGATCGCTTCACTCAGGCGGCGCCGATATTCGACCAGACCTACGCGCGTCTCAAAGAAGAACTCTCTCTTGTGGCGCGTTCTGCCGTCGTAGTTATGGGCGGCTTTATCGGTGCTACTCGAGACGGCCAGACAACTACCCTGGGTCGCGGCGGCTCTGATTATTCAGCAGCGATTGTTGGCGCGGGACTCGACGCCGAAGAGATACAGATCTGGACCGATGTGGACGGCATGCTCACTGCAGATCCGCGAATTGTTACCGGCGCTCATCGAGTAAAGAGTATTTCGTTTGCTGAAGCGGCAGAAATGGCCTATTTCGGCGCGAAGGTTTTGCATCCTGCAACCGTACTTCCGGCTGTCGAGAAAAACATCCCGGTCGTCATTCTCAATTCCCGACGGTCGGACGCGGGCGGGACGCGCATCACGTCGGAAACGATGCCGTCCACGAACCCCGTCAAATCCATCTCCTCGAAGCGCGGTATCACCATCATTAACATCCACTCGACGCGCATGCTGATGGCGCATGGCTTCCTTCGGCGTATCTTCGAAATCTTTGACCGTTATGAAACCAGTGTGGACATGGTCTCAACGTCTGAGGTGAGCGTGTCCCTAACGCTCGACAACACTGAAAATCTGGATGATATTCTGCGAGAGTTACGAACCTTCGCCGAGGTGAGCATTGAGGCAGATCAGGCGATCATTTGTTTAGTGGGCGAAAACATTCGTCATACACCCGGCATCGCGGGCCGCGCCTTTAGCGTTCTCAATCAAAACAACATTCGCATGATCTCGCAAGGAGCATCTTTGCTGAATCTTGGCTTCGTCGTTGCCGATAGCGATGTTCCAACCGCCGTTTCGGCCCTGCATAACGAGTTTTTCTCTGAACTGGATCCTGCGGTTTTCGATTGAGATGAACCCAAAACCGAAGACGCTCGCAATCGTCGGGTACGGCAGGATGGGTCGCCTGGTCGAGCAACTTGCTCCAGCAAACGGCTTCGAAGTTGTTTTGAAACTGAACCAGGGCAATAATCGGAACGGCGAAGGACTGACACTCAACGCTCTCGCTGATGTCGACGCGGCCATTGAATTCTCGACGCCGGAAGCGGCGCCCTCTAACTTAAAACGTCTCGCAGAGTTGAAGGTTCCGACTGTTGCGGGCGCTACCGGATGGCTCGAGCATTTACCTGAGGTCACGCGCGCTGTTCAGGAGTCACCGTCAGCTCTTGTGTGGAGCGCAAATTTTTCGATCGGTGCGGCCGTTTTCAGCAGGCTGGCTGGAGTTGCCGCTGAGTTGATGCGCGATGAAACCGGCTACGGAGCGTGGGCTTGGGAAATCCATCACGATACTAAGAAGGATGCGCCTTCCGGCACGCTGCTCCATTTGGTCGATACTATGAGAAAGCGCGGATATTTGCGGAATATTGACGTAAGTTCGAATCGAGCAGGGAGGCATCCGGGTACCCACGAGATTGGTTTTGATTCCGCAGCCGATACCATCACCTTGCGCCATGTGGCCCGCAGCCGTGAAGGCTTCGCACAAGGCGCATTGAAAGCGGCGCAATGGATTATCGGCCGCAAAGGTGTTTACACGTTCGAGCAGGTTCTGTTCGGATAACCAGAGGACGACAAAACACGGTGCAAACTCCTATTTTCCGCGGCTGTGGAACGGCGTTGGTTACACCATTCCGTTCTGATCAGGCACTCGACGAACAGACTTTACGCGCCTTGGTGCGCCGCCAGATTGAGGCGGGCATTGATTTCCTTTGCCCCTGCGGCACCACGGGCGAGAGCCCGACCCTTACGCATGAGGAGCATCTTCGGGTAGTCGAGATTACCGTCGAGGAGATGAATGGGCGTGTGCCGGTTCTGGCCGGCGCCGGCGGATACGACACCCGGCACGTCATTCGCCTCATCCGCGATCTCGAGCGTGTCGGCGTATCCGACATTCTCTCCGTGACACCGTATTACAACAAGCCAACCCAGGAAGGTTTGTATCAGCATTTCAAAGCGATTGCGGACTCAACCGCGCTGCCGATTGTGCTCTATAGTGTGCAACCCCGTACTGCTGTCAACATTGAGCCTGCGACAGTCGAGCGCCTCGCTGCTGTCCGAAATATTGTCGGCATCAAGGAGGCTTCGGGCAGCATAGCGCAGGTCGCAAGCATTCTTGCGCGTGTACCAGAATCGTTCGTAGTGCTCTCCGGAGATGATGCAGTAACGATTCCTGTTGTTGCGCTTGGCGGGCACGGTGTCATTTCAGTTGTTG
>JAFARV010000660.1 GCA_019245255.1 Acidobacteriaceae bacterium
TGGACAGCGCAATCGCTACCGTCAGCGGCAGCGCCTGAATGAACTCTCCGGTTGTGCCCGAAAGCATCAGGAAGGGCAGGAATGAAGAGATGATCGTCAGGGTCGCGGTAAGTACCGGGATGGCAAGCTCGGTAGCGCTGCGCCATGCGGCCTGCTCACGTTCCACGCCGCGGTCCAGCAACTCGACGTAGTTATCTGCGATGACAATGGCATCGTCCACGACCATCCCGAGCACGACGATGAGCGCGGCGATCGACACCTGATGAAGCTCGATGCCGAAAGCGTTCAGCAAGCCGAAGGTAGCCGATACGGTTACCGGAATGGCTACGGCTGCTACCAGCGCTACGCGGAACGGCAGGAGCAGCATTGTCACCAGGATTACGGATGCGATCGCGGTGCCGAACTCACGGACGAACGCGCGTACGCGGCCCGCAACCACGGTGGGCTGGTCGGCGACCAAATCAATCTTCAGATCGGGCGGAAGCAGAGGCCGCAGGTGATCCAGCGAGGCGTGCAAGTCCTTGCCGAAATCCACGATGTTGTTTGCTTCCTGCATCTCTACGGACAGCAGAATGGCGCGCTCGCCTCGCGAGTGCGCATATTGCGTTGGATCCTTATATACCCGGCGGACATCTGCGAGGTCGCCGATATAGACGGGTTGGCCCGTACGGGTGACATCCACCATCACGCGGCGAATCTGCTCTTCGGTCTGGAAAGCGCCGGTTGATTCGATCGATGGTTTGCCGCGCGTGGTTGGAACGGCCCCCGAATAAACGACGTTGTTGCGGCCCGCGAGCGCCTTTCTCACCTGATCGGCGGTTACCGTGTACTGCGACAGACGATCGAGGGAGCCCGTGATTTCGATCTCCTCTTTCTGTTCGTCGAGCCGTTTGATTTTCGATACGGCGGGAATCCGGCGAATGGCCGCCTCAATCCGCTCGGAATAGTCTTTCAGTTCCCGGTATCCGTATGGCTTGCCGTGGATTGCGAGCAGCACCGCGACAGTGTCGCCGAAATCGTAATCGACGACGGGGCCCTGACTCCCTCGGGGAGTTCAGTCGCCTTCAGCTCGGCCATATCGAGGCGAAGCTTGGACCAGAACTTCTCTGTGTCCGTGAGTTCGTTTTCCAACTCGACATTGACGAACATAGCGCCGTTCATGCTGGTGGAGTAGGTTCTTTCACGTCTTACTCCCTCGAGCTTGAATAGGCGCTGCTCGATTTTTTGGGTTACCTGGTTTTCGACTTCGGCGGCCGAAGCTCCCGGATAGTAAGCTGCAACGATGCCGATGCGGACGTGGATTTTCGGATCTTCACGGCGCGGCATGCGAAGCAAGGCATAAGCGCCGCACAAGACCAGCATGAGCGTGAGCGCGACCGTGACCTGGGGGAAACGCAGCGAGGCGCGTACCGGGTTCATCGAACGCCTCCTGTGATTTCGACCAGACTGCCTTCGCGGAGCTTTTGCTGGCCGGCAACGACGACCTGTTCGTCGCCATGCAGCCCGGAACGGATCTCCACTTCGTTGCCGAGCGGCGGCCCGACTTCAACCCTGCGAGCATAGACACGCCGGCGATCTCCGAAATAGACGTACACTTCAGGCGCACCCTGCGGATCGGAAAGGACAGCCTCACCAGGGATGGTCAGCGCGCGAATTTTCGATGCGCCAAGGATTCGGGCCTCAGCCACCATGCCGGCAAGCAACACCGGTCCGGGATTCGCAACAAGGACCTTGACTGTGTACGTGCGCGAGGCGGGCTCCGCGGCAACGCCGATGATCGCCACCTTTCCTTCAAAGCGGCGTCCGGGCAGCGAAGGTAGAGTAACTTCGGCTCGGGCGTTATGTTTGACTTTCTCGATGTCGGCTTCGGGAACTCCCACGCGTACTTTGGCGGGATTCAGGTTGGCGATGGAAAACACTACTGTCCCTGCGGAGACGGTCTGGCCGGGATCGACCTTTCGCATGCTGATGTTGCCTGATATGGGCGCGAGCAGCCGAGTATCGTTCAACCGCTTCCGGTCTTCACTGGCCTGGGCCTCCGCGGCATGCGCCTGCGCCTCGGCGCTCGCGCGATCTTCCTTTCGCGTGCCTTCAAGCGCCATCTCATAGCGCTGTTTAGCATCTTTATAAGATGCTTCGTACTTCTTGAAATCGTTCGGTGGAAGGCTCTTACGGTCTACCAGAAACTTCATGCGCTTATATTCGTCTTCGGCGCGCTCAAAATCGGCGCGCGCCTGTTCCAGTTCCTGCTTGCGCAAGCCCGCATCGGCCTTCTGTTCGAACGCCAGGGCCGCTTGCTTTTGCGCTGTCGCGGCATCGAAGGCATTGCGGTAGTCTGTCGGATCGATCTCGGCCAGTAACTGACCCTT
>JAFARV010000662.1 GCA_019245255.1 Acidobacteriaceae bacterium
CTACTTGCCACTAACGGCGTCACATACGCAGCACCGGACCGCCGTGATCTCCACGACGCTCTTACATGCATTCATCACAAGACAACCATTGCGGATGCGGGCCGGTTACTGAATCAGAATTCCGAACGCTACATGAAAACTTCGCACGAAATGACAGCGTTGTTTTCCGATCTTCCGGAAGCGACTGCGCACACCTGTGAACTTGCCGATCGCATTAACTTTACTCTCAAGGATCTTGGCTATCAGTTCCCGATTTATCCTGTGCCTCCTGGCGAAACCGAGGCTTCTTACTTACGCAAACTAACAGACGCGGGCGCGCGACGGCGTTACCGGCCGTATCACGATGCCGCACAAAAACAAATTGAGCGCGAACTCGCGTTGATTGAGAAGCTGAACCTGGCCGGATACTTCCTCATAGTCTGGGATATCGTCGATTTCTGCCGGAACAACGGCATTCTTGTTCAGGGCCGCGGATCGGCAGCGAACAGCGCCGTTTGTTACGCCCTTGGCATCACGGCAGTCGATCCTGTGCGTATGGAGCTGCTGTTTGAGCGGTTCCTTTCTGAACAGCGCGGTGAGATGCCGGACATTGATTTGGATCTCCCGAGCGGTGACGATCGCGAAAAAGCAATTCAGTATGTGTATCAGCGGTACGGCAAACTGGGGGCCGCGATGACGGCCAACGTGATCACGTATCGGGCGCGTTCCGCCGTGCGCGAAATCGGAAAGGTGCTGGGGTTCAGCGAAGACGAGGTCGCGCAGCTGGCATCACAGCTCAATCACTTCGAGTGGCGCGATCCGAAAGACACACTCGAGCGCCGGTTCCAAGAGCAAGGCTTCTGCTTACAGGATCCGCGCACCCTGAAATTTTTTTCCCTCGTCAGCGATGTACTGGATCTGCCGCGGCATTTGGGACAGCACTCGGGCGGAATGGTCATTTGCCAGGGACAACTGGATTCGATTGTCCCGCTCGAGCCCGCATCGATGCCCGGCCGCGTAGTCGTGCAGTGGGATAAGGACGATTGCGCCGATCTCAGCATCATCAAAGTGGACCTGCTCGGGCTTGGAATGATGGCGGTCTTGAAAGACACCATCGCAATCATTGAAGACAAATACGCAGAACGAGTGGACCTGGCGCATGTTCCGGAGGATGATCCTGCAGTCTACGAGTGTTTGCAAAAAGCGGACACCATCGGTCTGTTTCAGGTGGAAAGCCGCGCTCAAATGTCATGTCTGCCGCGCATGAAGCCCGAGCGGTTTTACGACATTGTAGTGCAGGTGGCGATTATCAGGCCCGGGCCGATTGTGGGTCAGATGTTACACCCGTATCTGAAAAGGCGCCAAGGCTTGGAAGAGCCAGTGTGTTTGCATCCATCGCTCGAACCCGTGCTCGCCCGGACCCTGGGGGTGCCGTTGTTTCAGGAACAATTGATTCGCATTGCTATGATCGCCGCGGGTTTCACAGGTGGTGAGGCCGAAGAGTTGCGCCGCGCATTCGGGTTTAAGCGCTCGGAAAAGCGTATGCGCGAAGTGGAAGTGAAACTACGTGAAGGGATGACGCGGAACAATATTACCGGCGAGACACAAGACCGCATTGTGCTCTCGATCACGTCCTTCGCGCTGTATGGATTTCCGGAATCGCATGCGGCGAGTTTTGCGCTGCTTGCGTACGCGAGCGCTTATTTGAAATGCCACTATCTTGCGGCATTCCTCACCGCCATGCTGAACAACCAGCCTATGGGTTTCTACTCACCCGCGACTCTGGTGAAGGACGCTCAACGGCACGGTCAACGGTTTCGTCCGGTGGATGTTTTGCGCTCGGACTATATATGCACCGTCGAAGACGACGGTAAACAGAAATATGTGCGGTTGGGCCTGAACTATGTCTGTGGTCTAAGCGCTGCCACAGCTCAAAAAATAGAAGCCGAAAGAAAATTGCTGCCGTTCAGGTCTCTCCGCGATTTGATGCTTCGCGTTCCTGAACTTGAGAAGGACGAGATTGCGGCTTTAGCGGAGCTCGGCGCATTGAATGCACTCCCAAAGGACAAAGCCGA
>JAFARV010000667.1 GCA_019245255.1 Acidobacteriaceae bacterium
TACGCTGGTCCAAGTCTCCGGGCCCGCTAAAGCTTTTCCCACCGAGCAGGTCTCGCTTTGCTACAGCAGTCTGGAATATCCGTATGTTCCCGAAAACCGCGGAGGATCCAGCGAAAGCGGAGAAGGGTTCTTCCTTCCGAGAAAGAAAGCCAGCGTGACGCTTCGCATTATCCGTGCCGATGACCACACTGAGGTAGCAAAGAAGATGATCTCGGTGACACCCGGCGCTTTGCCCGGCGACCCATGCCTTGAATACGTTGTCCCGGCGGCTATCATCAGTTCCACAGGCTCTGCGGATTCGTCGATTGCAGCTGACCTGGTATCGGCGCTGCCTTCTACTGCAGCCTACATTGGGGTTGTCAGTATTAGTGCTCAGCCACTGCCTCCTTCGGCGGTGAGCTCGTCAATGCAAATATTTGCGCTAGGACCCAATGGATTGCCAGTCAATCCCCGGGTTGTTCCGCCATCGGTGACCTGTCCGGCGGATGAGTTCCCATGCTCATATTGAGACCTAATCGAGGACGAGCCTGCCGGTAGCAATTGTGCCGGCAGGCCTCCCCAGCGGCACGGTCGACCGCTGGAATCCCGCCTGCTGGCCGTGCTAGCTGCGATACCCGAGCTTGTCACCCGCAAACCGTTCGTCTTCTCCCTTTTCGCGAAGCAATGCGGCAACAACAACTGTGATTTGGAGGGCGAGGACGATCAGTGCGATGTTCATGCCCTTCTAGAGGCATATTGCGTTCCTGGGTAAGTCATTGAAAACAGGCGCAGGCCGAGCGCGACGATTCATACCCGGTCCCATATCGGAACGCGAATCTCGAAACGGAACGCAACGCGCCCCAAATGCTAGGATTGGGACGTAGTGAAGCTCGGAGACGCGCTGAAATATACGAAGTACGCGAACGCGGACCATGCGCGCAAGTTTGCCCAGCACATGGTTCCGCACGTGGTCCGTCCGGCGCAGATCATCTGGAATAAGGCGCTTGGCGGATTATTCCTGGTGCTGGCGTTTATGTTCGCCAGCTACGCCTGGAAGTATTACGGCCTTCTGAAGACGCCTGATGCG
Source organism: Acidobacteriaceae bacterium (assembly GCA_019245255.1). Lineage (GTDB taxonomy): Bacteria > Acidobacteriota > Terriglobia > Bryobacterales > Bryobacteraceae > Bog-105. Next base: position 1,067 of record JAFARV010000667.1, read on the forward strand.
AATCCGGTCGCCTTTGGTTTTGCGGTCTTCATGGCCGCGATCATGGCCGTGTTCGGCACTACTTCGCTGCTCCGGGCGCGCCGGTTATCGCGCCTGTAACCCACAACCTAGAATGAAAGCTTGGAAGCAGTTCATGTCATCGGCGCGGGCCTCGCGGGCTGCGAAGCCGCATATCAGGCAGCAGAATCGGGCGCACGGGTCATACTTTACGAAATGCGCCCGCACAAGCGCACGGCTGCGCACAAAACGGATGCTTTCGGCGAACTGGTTTGCAGTAACTCTCTGAAAAGCGAACAGGAGCATTCCGCGCCTTGGCTGTTGAAGCAGGAGATGCGGCAGTTCGGGTCGCTGTTGATGCGTGCGGCAGCCATTGCGCGCGTGCCAGGCGGCCATGCGCTCACGGTCGATCGCGATATGTTTTCGGCTGAGATCGAAAGCGGAATCCGTTCGCATCCGCGCATTGAACTGCGCAGGGGCGAGGTGACCACGCTACCGCATGACGGCATGGTGGTCATTGCAACGGGGCCGTTGACGAGCGACGCGTTTGCAGAAGAGATCAGCCGTATCACGGGCAGCGACCGGCTCTATTTCTACGACAGCATCAGCCCGATTGTGGCCGCGGATTCGATCGACATGTCGGTTGCCTTTCGCGCTTCGAGATATGGGAAATCGCTCGATGGCTCCGATGACTACATTAATTGTCCGTTGAACAAGCATGAGTACTACGCTTTCGTTGATGCCCTGCTCGCGGCGGAGCACTACGAAGCGCATATTCCGGAGGACAAGTGCCCGTTCTTCGAGGGCTGTCTGCCGATTGAGGAGATTGCGCGGCGCGGCCCGGAGACACTGCGCTTCGGACCCATGAAAGCTGCTGGACTCACCGATCCGAGCACGGGGCGATGGCCCTACGCAGCCGTGCAACTCAGGCAGGAGAATCAACGTGCCGACAGTTATAACCTGGTCGGCTTTCAGAACCATATGCGTTTCGGCGATCAGTCGCGGATCTTCCGGATGATACCGGGACTCGCGAACGCAGAGTTCCTGCGGTACGGGCAGATGCACCGCAATACGTACATCAACTCGCCGAGCCTGTTGCGACCAACTCTGCAGCTGCGCAACGACGAACGAATTTTCTTTGCCGGCCAAATCTCGGGGGTCGAAGGTTATGCCGAGTCGATTGCGACGGGGTTAATCGCGGGACGGAATGCGGCGGCACTATTGTTCGGCGAACAGCCGCAGACGTTTCCGCGAGCGACAGCGCTTGGCAGTTTGTGTCACTACATCACGCATGCTGATGCCAGGAGCTTTCAACCGGCGAACATTACCTTTGATCTGCTGCCTGGGCTCGACGAGGAGACGAAGCGCCGGTTTCGTCACGACAAGAGGGCACGTCACGCCGAAGTGTGCCGCCGAGCTGAAGCTGCGATGACCGAGTTCACCAATGCCCACGATTCGCTGGTCGGTTGCGAACTATCTCGCTGAGCTCGAACGCCGTGGCGCTTCGAAGCACACGGTCAAGAACTACGGTTCGGATTTAGAGCAGTTTGCGACATACTTTGAGCCGCCCGATTCGACGCCGCCGGATGTCGAGCAGATTGACTTGCCGTTGCTGCGCGAGTGGCTGGCGGGTCTTTACGATCAGGGGCTCGAGACGGTAAGCATCCGGAGGAAGATCGCCGCGGTTCGCGCTATGTTCCGGTTCCTGGTCGAGGAGGGGATCGTTCCCGGCAATGTGGCCGCACGGCTCCGGACACCAAAAGTGAAGCAGCGACTGCCGGACGTTATGAGCGCGGAGAAGACCAACGCGCTGCTCGATGGCGCGGGCGCCATCGAGCAGCGCTTCCGGGAGCGCGACATGGCGATTCTCGAACTGCTCTACGGCTGCGGAATTCGGGTTGGGGAGCTGGTCGGGCTCAATCTGGAGGACCTCGATTTAGGCGAGGGCTGGGTGCGCGTGCGGGGCAAGGGCAACAAAGAGCGGCAGGTGCCGATTGCCGGTTCAGCGCTTGAGGCGCTGAACCGGTACAGCACGGTCCGGGAGAGCCCGCTCGAAGAGCGGGCGCTGTTCCTCGGGGCGCGTGGAAGACGGCTGAATGACCGGGAGGTGCGGCGGATCGTCAAGGCGTACGCCTTGACGGTCGTCGGGGACGTTAGCGTGCATCCCCACAGTTTCCGGCACGCCTATGCCACCCATCTGCTGAGCGACGGAGCGGACCTGCGGGCGATACAAGAGCTTTTGGGGCACGCCCGGCTTTCGACTACCCAGAAATATACGCAGGTGTCACTCAAGGATCTTATCGCGGTGTACGACAAGGCACACCCTAAGGCTTAGCACCTGCGGCGAAGCCGTGGCGGGCGAATACGGCCTGAGCGGCCGGACTGAGGAGATACCGAACGAACTGCTCCGCGGCGTCGTGGTTGGCCGAGCCAACCACAACGCCGGCTTTCTGGGCGATCGGGCTGTGCCAGTCTGCCGGAAGTACCTCGGCGGGTCGCCCGGCGAGGAGCGAGGCCGAGGTCAGGACGGCGTCGGCATTGCCGGACTCGAATAGCTGGAGGGTCTGGCGAACGTTCTCGCCGTAGACGATCTTCTGCCGAACGAAATCCCAGATCCCCAGGTGTCGAATTGCCTGCTCGGCAGCCACGCCATACGGGGCAAGCTTCGGGTTGGGCAGCGCTATCGTTCGAACCCAATTTGAACCTAAGTCTTTTGGATCGTGGTGCTTACCGTCCCTCCAAAGGAGCCCAACCCGGCCCGTTGCGTACCAAACGACGGAGCTGGGTTCGATTTTTCGAGCGGCTGCCAATTGATCGATGAACTGGGCGTTGGCAGACAGAAAAACGTCGTAAGGAGCTCCGTTTTCGATCTGCTGGGTCAGGATGGCGCTGGCGCTGGTGACCCAGCGGATCTGGATGCCTGGGTTCGAATTTCGGAATGAGCTGGCGAGCTCGGCTTCGACGGGGGAGAGGTCGGCCGCGGCCGCGACGGTAAGTTCGGCAGCAGACAGTGTTACAGATGCGACAAAAAAAGCGGCAAGCAGGGTTGACAATCGAAGACTCATATTCGATACTGAGAGTGTGCTAAAGACGCTTAAACACGGAAGGCGCGCACAAGGGAGACAACCCGTCCGTGCGTTCTGGTTGCGGTAAGCGGAGGGGCAAACCAACATATGAGTAAGATTATCGGAATTGACCTCGGGACCACGAATTCGGTGGTTGCCGTCATGGAAGGCGGGCAGCCTGCGGTGATCCCGAACCAGGAGGGTGGCCGGACGACGCCATCTGTAGTCGGCTTCACGAAGAGCGGGGAGCGCCTGGTCGGACAGGTCGCCAAACGGCAGGCTGTTACGAACCCTGAGAACACCATTTATTCCATCAAGCGCTTCATGGGGCGCCGCTTCAATGAAGTCAGCGAGGAGATGAAACTGGTCCCCTACAAGGTTCTCGCGGGCGAGAACGGGGACGCACGTGTGGAGATTCAGGGCAAAAAGTATTCGCCGCCCGAGATCTCCGCGATGATTCTGACCAAGCTGAAGGAAGCAGCGGAAGCCTATCTGGGCGAGAAGGTCACGAAGGCCGTGATTACCGTTCCGGCGTACTTCAATGACGCGCAGCGGCAGGCGACCAAGGATGCCGGTCAGATCGCGGGTCTTGAAGTGATGCGCATCATCAACGAGCCGACGGCGGCAGCGTTGGCGTACGGCCTCGACAAGAAGAAAGACGAGACGATTGCCGTGTACGACTTTGGCGGTGGCACGTTCGACATCTCGATTCTCGAGGTGGGTGACGGCGTGGTCGAAGTCAAATCGACGAATGGCGACACACACCTGGGCGGCGACAACATCGACCAGCGCATCATCGACTGGCTGGTGCAGGAATTTAAGAAGGACGAAGGCGTAGATCTTTCGACGGATCAGATGGCGTTGCAGCGCCTGAAAGAAGCCGCGGAGAAGGCGAAGATCGAGCTCTCGACGCTGCTCGAGACGGAGATCAACCTGCCATTCATTACGGCCACAAATACCGGCCCG
>JAFARV010000695.1 GCA_019245255.1 Acidobacteriaceae bacterium
GCAACAGGTTCGTTTGGACTGACAAGGACGTTCTTTTGCTCGGCCCTTTGAAACCCTGGCGCCTCTACAGTAACCGTGTACGTGCCGGGATTCAGAGCCGGACGCGTGAAAGAACCAGTATCTGTGGTGACAGTGTCGGAGGTCACACCGGTCGCGTCATTGGTGATCGTGACTTTTGCATTTGCCACGGCTGAACCCTGCGGGTCTGTAACGGTTCCGGTGATGGTCCCGAGATCGCGCTGTGCCATCACGACCGAACAGCACAGCAGTAACAGAATTGAAGCAACAAGGCTGATTCTTAACCTACGTGGCATAGCCTTTCCCCCTCGCTATTCAGGAAACCGCGCAAAACGGGCACGGTATTAAGCCTGCCCCGTTAAAAGCAGCGGTTCCTTTCTCTGTCTCGGGGCACGCATCCGTGCCCTTTGCGCTCTAAAGAAACTGAGTAGCCCGCCCGTCCAAGGCAGGACTACGACCCGTAAAACTGCCTTAGACCCTATCACAGGATTCTATTAGATTCAAGGAGTTTAATCGCTTTCCTATCAGATGTTTGTAGGGGTGGATCTCAACCCGGTAACTCTCATGTAATCGTTTCCAACGATCCGGATGCCCAACGTCAAGGACAAGGGAGCCATTGTGTGGGTGTACGGCGTAAATCCTAAATGAAAAACCGAGCGTCAATCAGATGTCACTTCAAAGGGCAGTTATGAAAGCTCTCTTACTTATGTTTGTTATGTGTGCGAGCGCTGTCGCCGCCGAGATCCCGCCAGACGCAGCGCTCGCCATTAAGGGCTGGAATGAGTGGGCTCGGGTTTGCCAGCCTGACGGAATGCTTCTATGGGGTCAATCCTTGTGTGGACCACTGCTCTGGGTAAACCCGTCGACTCGTTTCGCGATTGCGACCGCTCCAGACCCTGAAGGCAGGTTTCAAAAATACGCAGACGTTTATATCGGCGCCTTCCCGGAAGGATTCACTCCATCCAACACATCCATTCACTGGGGACAACAGAATTGGGCCACGGTAATGCTGCCATTGCCGGCCGATCCGTTTCAGCGCCTCGCGTTGCTTGCTCATGAGTCGTTCCATCGCATTCAACCCAGCCTTGGCCTGAGCGCATCAGACGCACCCGATCCATCGCTTGACACCGAAGCGGGACGCCTCTGGTTGCGTCTGGAACTGCGTGCGTTAGCAGCGGCCCTGCGTTCAACCGGCGCTACTGCACGCCAGAGCGCCACCGACGCCATGTTGTTCCGAGCCCAGCGCCACCGCCTGTGTCCCGGCTCAGCAGAAATGGAAGCTGCCATGGAAAAGCAGGAAGGCTTAGCCGAGTACACAGGTGTGTTCATCGCTTTCCGTGAAACACACGAGGACATCAACCGCGAAGCACGCATTATCGAGGGGTTCGAGGACAGCGATTCCTTTGCGCGATCATTTGGCTATGCAACAGGTCCTGCTCTCGGACTACTGCTGGATCGGTATGCGAGTGGATGGCGTGCGCGCGCCGCATCCGCAGCCTCGCTCGATTCCATGCTGGCTTCCGCCCTGCATTTTCAGCCGCCGAAAGATTTGGAGCGCGTAGCGGTAGAACGCGCAGCTCTCTACGCCTATTCCGCCGTTACGTCAGCTGAACGCGACCGCGAGGAACGCCATGCAGCGTTCTTGAGCGAGCTATCAAGTAAGTTCTTGGAACATCCCACGCTCGATTTCCCGACTGCGCCTGAAATGACGCGAAACTTCAACCCCGGCAATCTCGTCCCGTTTCCGCCGCATGGGACCTATTATCCAACCGGTACGTTTGCTGCCGGTTGGGGGAAATTGCAGGTCGAGTCAGGCGGTGCGCTGGTCGCGCCGGACAATCGTTCGCTGCGCGTAAGCGCGCCACCAGATCCTGACGCGCGCCCCGTTCGTGGTGCGGGGTGGGTTTTAGAGCTCACGCCTGGTTGGACCATTCGCCCTTCGGGAAATTCGGGAAGCTTTACATTGGCTGCGCCAGCGCACTAGATTGGATCTGGCGAGCGTCAGTGGCCTCACGGGCAGCAACGTCTACGGCGGACTCGCAACCAAAGCCTACCTCCTCGAAACCACCGCAACGGCGTCCGACCGCAACTCGATCTTCCCACAGGGCGTAGGTGGAAGCTCGCATCGGGCACTGGCACCAAGCGCGCGAACGGTATTTCAATGGCACGGATCCTGTTAGCCCGGTTGCCGGAGAATAGTAAGGTTTCATATGCGATGCCACAGTGCCGGAAGCGCACCTGAATGGGTGCATCGTCCTGCACGGAAGCGGGACGGTGGCAACCAGGCACCTTGCCCTGAATGATTACGCGACGCTCATTCAGTTGCACTCAGGATCTGTTGCTCGACGTCTTGAAGCTTTGATATTGTGCTCGCTTCAAGATTCGATTGAATTAGTTTGTCGAGTAGTTTAACGCTAATCGCGGGTGCCTTATCTGATTCGTTTTTGATAATTGAAGGCCTTTCAAAAGCCATGTCGATCACTTGGGCGATACGAAGAGCCTCCGCGTCGCTGACGTTCTCCGTACCAATAATCTTGACGATCGCCTTCGCCGCGGAATCGCCTAGCCTTGGAAATGTTTTCGTTTGCACGGAAGTCGTGACGCGACAGTCAGCAGTGAGGTACGCCCGAACGTCTCGAATAGTACTCGGGTTGACATCTGAGTCTCTGCCAGCAGGCGTTCCGGTCACGCACGCAGCCACAAGTAAAAGCGCTATAACCAATCTCATACTGTCTAAGCCCTCTCGTGCCCTGGAATTATAACGAAGCAGAAATATCCTCATTGTTGGTGATCGTGCCATGGCCAAAGGTGATTCGTCGCCTAGCCGTGCCGACAAGCACCATCCTGCGCACAGGGCTGCTCCGTGATCTTTTTTGCGGTTCCGTAACCGGCCGCCAGGCTGTGCTCAGTCCCCGCGCTCGTTCTATCGTTGTTATTTCCATGGCGATTGGATCCGTTCCGAGGTCATACCTATTTCTTGCCGCCGCTCTTCTCGCTGCGACGCCCGCCTTCCACGCGAACTTCACGGACCTGGCGAGCGTCAGTGGCCTCACGGGCAGCAACGTCTACGGCGGGCTCGGCACAAAAGCCTACATCCTTGAAACCACCGGCAACGGCGTCGCGATCTTCGACTACGACGGCGATGGCAAAAACGATCTGTTTTTCGCGAATGGCACACGGCTCGGCGCGGCCGGTCAGGAGAGCAGGCCATACCTCTACCACAACGAAGGCGACGGTCATTTCAAGGACGTCACAGCTCAGGCCGGCTTCACTCAAAACGGCTGGTCGCAAGGCGTCTGCGTCGGCGATTTCGACAACGACGGCCGCCCGGATCTGCTGGTCACCGCCTATGGCCACAACACGCTTTATCGAAATCTCGGGAACGGCAGATTCGAAGACGTGACCGCGAAAGCCGGTCTCCCCACATCAGGTATTCGCTACGGCTCGGGATGTTCCTTCGTCGACTACAATCGCGACGGTTACCTCGACATCTTTGTTGCAAATTATGTCGATTTAAATCTCGAACACACTCCGCATCCAGGTCAGGGCGAGTTCTGCACCTGGAAGGGCATCGCCGTCATGTGCGGTCCGCGCGGTCTGCCGAAGGCGCACAATGTCCTGTATCGGAACAATCGCGACGGCACCTTTACCGACGTGTCTGAGACCGCAGGCATCCTGAAGCCCGGCGGCCGTTATGCGCTGGGGGTAGTTGCCGCAGACTTCGACAACGATGGATGGCCTGACATCTACGTGGCCTGCGACATGACGCCCAGCCTGCTCTATCACAATCGCCACGATGGAACGTTCGAGGAGCGCGGCGCGGAAGCGGGCGTCGCCTACAACTTCGATGGCGCGCTGCAGGCCGGGATGGGTGTCGCGGTGGCAGATTACGATGGCGACGGCTTGCTCGACATAGCGAAAACGAACTTCTCGGGCGATCTGCCTTCGCTATTCCACAACGATGATGGCAAGTTCTTTACTGACGTTTCGCGTGAAGCCGGGCTCGCTACCCGCCAACTCCTCGGCTGGGGAGTCGCATTCGTCGATGTCGACGACGATGGCTGGCGCGATCTCATCATCGCCAATGGCCATGTCTATCCCGAAGTCGAAGGCAAACAACTTGGAGACACGTACCTCCAGCCGACGGTTCTCTATCGCAACCTCGGCATTGGCAAGTTTAACGACGTTACGGACGATTCCGGACCGGCGTTACGGACTTCGCGCCCTGCGAGAGGTCTCGCGGTCGGCGATCTCGATGGCGACGGTCGGCCCGAGATCGTACTTGTGAACATGAATTCCACCCCGAGCCTCTTAAAGAACACGGGGCCGCATGGGCACTTTTTCAACTTGAATCTGATCGGGACCAAATCGAATCGCAGCGCCATCGGAGCCCATGCGATCATCACGGTCGGCTCGCGCAAAATGATCGATGAAATAATGAGCGGTGGCAGCTATTACTCGCAAAACTCGTTCACGTTGCACTTCGGTCTCGGCCAGGCGACCCAGGTCGATACGATCGAGGTTCGATGGCCGAGCGGGATCGTTCAAAAGCTGGGTCCGTCCTCCGCTGATCGCACCTTGAGCGTTACCGAGCGGTGAATCGTAACGATAAATCGTGACTTTTTCGGCAGGCCGGCAGGCTCTGCGTGCAGGAGAGCGGCGTCAGAGAGGGCGAGCCTCTACCCGCCGCTAGTCACCCATAGCTCCGACTTCTTCCTGCTTCTCAACAGGCTTTGCCGCGGCAGAAGAACCGAGCAGTCCGTCCAGAGGGACGAAACCTTCGGTTCGCTTTTCGCCGAGGACGTGCTCGCGGTACAAACGCATCATCTTTTCGTCCTCGAGCTTCTTCTTGAGGGCCTCATCACGAGCACGCATCTTCTCTTCACGCGCATTCTTAGCAATGCCCAATTTCTCGAGATCGTGCTGCCGGTCGGCCTCGACGTGCTCCTTTTTGAGTACCAGGCTGTGACCCTTACTGGTCAACGGCACGCTCTTGTTGCCTGCGAAGATCTCGTGCCGGCCATGCTCCTCGTACCACTTGGTCAGCGTGGCTGTCATATGCATTTTCTCGATAATGTTGCGCCAGCCCACACCGGTGTTGTACGCGCAGAAGGAGATTTCGCCTTCCTGAGTGGCGTAGGGAATGATGCACTGCTCGGTGCGACGGAAATCGTAATTGAACAGATCCTGGAACCACATGCCGGCAATGAACAGGAAGTTCCAGCGGTCGTTGCGCCGCTTCTCGATGTCCGCCATGGTGCGATCGCCGGTTACTTTCCCGTATCCGCCCTGCCGCGCATACCGGGACATGCCGAAGCACTTGTCGAACTTCGCCCAGAGATCGCTCAGCTTGAAATGAGTGGGGGCCTGGAACGGATCGTAATTGCGCAAGAGGGCGAGCGATACACCGACGACGGATAGGAAGCGCCCCCGAGCCGCATCGTTGATATGGGCGATATCCTTAGCGAGCTGATCGGCATGCAGGAACGCGGTGACCGGGACAGATTCCCTGGTCTCCTTGTCGCACATGATCGCCATGCCGGTGCCGCAGTTCGGATGGCAGCCGCAGCTCAATTGTCCCCAATCCGCAGCCGGCCCGTGGATCAAATCGGCGAAGTCGGAAAACGTGCTCATGAAGCTAATCGGGAACCAGTCACGCACAGGCTCGCCGATGCCGGTCTGGTTCTTTACGTCGTGCGCCAGATGCGAAAGGGTGTAGCGCTGGGCTTTTCTGCGCTCAT
>JAFARV010000698.1 GCA_019245255.1 Acidobacteriaceae bacterium
GATTCGCGGATCCGGTTTGTCCGCAGCTTTCTCGCGTCGTCCACGAATCCGCGCGCACTATCTCCATCAACAGTAAATTGGGAGGCACATACTTGTGCATGGAGGGACCGGCGTTTTCAACACGCGCCGAATCGAACGTATATCGTAGCTGGGGCATGGACGTCATCGGCATGACTAATCTCCAGGAAGCAAAGCTGGCTCGTGAAGCCGAGATCTGCTACGTGACCATCGCTATGGTTACCGATTACGATTGTTGGCACTCCGAGCATGCTGCCGTTACGGTCGACCAGGTGATTGAGACGCTAAGCAAGAACGTTGACAACGCGTGCAAGTTGGTGCGTCATGCAGTCGCTGCAATTCCGGCGGATCGGCCGTGCAAATGCGGCTCGGCGTTGAAGCACGCCATCCTGACGGATGGTTCGGTGGTGCCGCAAGCTGTTAAAGACGAACTGAGGATTCTGTTTGGCAAGTATCTCGGCGGCTGAACTGGCGCAGGAAGTTCTCGATGCCTGCCTGCGCGATGGCACGTGGCCGGCGCGCACACTCGATGCCTTGATTCAGCGCGCCCTCGACGAAGATGATCCATTTGCCGCCCGCGCCGCCGTTCGAGCACTGTTTGGCATTGTCGTTGAACGTCTTGCCGATCTGTTCGAACCCGAGCTCTGCGAAGTCTATGCCCGCCTGTTTTCGTATGTCATTGCCCGCGCCCTGCCCGAATACGACGCCGCGGACCTGCTGATCCGCTACCGGCGTATACGCCAGATCAACCGTTTCAAAGGGGGAGAAATCCGGCGTGTGTTCGTACTGTCACGCGTCACCCTGGGAGCAGATGTCGCAGTCACCAGTGTGGTGCTCAGCGCCGCGAAATCACGCTTCCCGAACGCTGAGATATGCCTGGTCGGTCCCGACAAGAATGCCGAGATGTTTGCCGCCGATGCCCGCATCGTGCCTCTGCCGGTTACCTATGGCAGGTCCAGTCTCTTGCGCGATCGCTTGGCCGCGGCCTTTGAACTGCGATCGCTCGTCGACGAGTCCGGTACGCTCGTCATTGATCCGGATTCACGACTGACACAACTCGGTTTGATTCCTGTCTGCGACGATGCGCGTTATTTCTTTTTTGAGAGCCGCGCCTTCGGAGGCGAACTGGATACTCCGTTGCCTGACTTGACATCCGAATGGCTATCTGAAGTCTTCGACGTCGATCGGAATGCTCCGTATCTTGCTCCGCACCCGCAGCCGCGAGTGGCTGATATTGCCGTGAGTCTCGGCGTAGGTGAAAACGACGACAAGCGCCTCGATGACCAATTCGAGTTCGAGTTAGTGGCCGGACTGCTCCGCACCGGTAAGCGCGTTCTCATCGACCGCGGCTCTGGCGGCGAGGAGACCAGTCGCGTGAATGAACTTGCAGAACGATTGGGAATGCCGACTCTTCTGCATCTCCACGACGGCAGCTACGCATCGTTTGCGAGCCACATTCTGCACAGTAGTTTGTATGTAGGTTACGATTCTGCGGGCCAGCACGTAGCGGCTGCCGGCAATGTTCCGCTTCTGTCGATCTTTGCAGGTTACGCCTGCGATCGCATGTTCTCGCGCTGGCGCCCGGTCACATCCACATCGCACGTCATCCGAGTAGACCACACCAGCCGCGCACGCGTATTGGAAGAAGCGCTCCGTGCCGTTGACTGCGTCATGCAGCACCACGGATGAATACCCATCAACTCGAGATGCGAACTTCCAGGCTCCGTTTCCCCGTCAGGTCGTTCCGCCTTAGAGTGATTTGCGAGCCTTCCACTTGTCCCGCCGTTGCCTGGCGCAGCGGTCCTCCGTTCAACGGGTGAATATGGATCACCAGGTCCGCTTCGAAATCAGTCGAAAATTCAAGGTTGACCTGCCAATTCGTCTCGCTGATACTCAAGGTCGTCCAGCTCACCGGGCCGAAGCGCGTCGGGCATTTCGCAACTTTGATGCGCTGGCCGGATGCAAACCAGTGCTTGGGCGCAGCCTTTTGCAAGTGACAGACTTCGCGATGGTTTTCTTCGTAGCAAAGCAGCCAGCGTAGACCGAGCGCAGGCTGAAGCACGCTGTTCACGACGGAAGACCAATCATAAGAATTACCGTCTCCCGGAAAGCTTCCAGGCAAAAACGCGTCTTCGGGCGAGTAACGGTTCCCGCAGTCCGCCGCATAACAGACCAAAGCGTAGAGCGTGAGAAGAAAAGGCCGGTAGTCGTCCTGCCGGATCCGCACCGCCAGCGTGCCATGCTCCATGAAATTGGAGGTCCTCGGAACGGCTCCGTCCGTGTGTAAGCCGATGATCTGCTCTCCGGCAATTTCTCTGTGCCTGAGATGGCCCTGATCCAAAGCCGCATCGCCCCAATCGGAAGTGAACCAATCCATCATGAAGCGGTGATTCTCATAGCTCTCGAGTTGAGTTGGCTTTCGGTGAGTATCTTCGGGCGTAAATGGCGTGATTCCTGCCTGACGCATGGCGGGATTCGCGGCCGCGATGGTCGCTCGGATCGATCGTTCGATATTGCCGCGCATCTCGTCTGCAATGGCTGCCAGCCGCTTCGATTCTTCAGCAAACTCTGTTCGATTGTGCTCTTCCGCCACTCTGGCCAGACAGCGCGAATGCTCACGCAAGGCGCGCCACGTCCATGCGGCGTTTTGATAATAAAGCGGGTGCGATTCGGGAAAGTCGTTTTGCGGATCGCCGAGATCGGCTTCCGGTGATCCCCAGATCAGGCCATGATGCGGATCTTCAGTAGCGAATGCGCTCTTCGTGTATTCGTATCGCTGCAAAACGAACTCCAGCATGCGGTTCAGAATCGGGAGGCGCTTCTCGAAAGCAGCGAGATCGTGCCCATAGTCGTAAGCGCGAGCCGAATTCGCGACGAAGATGCCGGTATTGAGTGGCGCTTCCACCTGGTCCTGAGTGTTGTATAGAAAATTCCCGTCCGGGAGAATGTAGCGATCGAGATAGTGCTGGAAGTACGGCTCGACTTCCGCGGTAAGGTTCCAAAGTTGATGCGCCCATACGAACTCATAATGAGCTACCGGAAAGAGGGCATGACTGCGCTCAGGAATCTTCGTATATGCGCCTTCCCCGATCTGATACGTCGGCTCCAAACCGCGATAGCTGCAGCGCGCAAGCATGATTCCCGCGCGTGCGGCCTCGAGCAGCCACGGATCGGGAACCTCGATTACCAAATGATCCTCAAAGAGATGGCGCCAGCGGTTCCAGATGCCAACCAGCGCGGAGAAGAAGGATTCAGGCGTGCAGTTCTGATACCGGTCAAACCACGCGTTTCCCTGCTCGTCGTGATAAATAGAAGCAGCATCGGCAGGTTGAATCGATGACTTCGCCAAACGAATGCGAACACGCGCCATGTGGACGGCATTCGTCCCCGGCGGAAGCAACAGCATCACTTCGTATCCGGCGCGGTAACCGGGATTCCAAACGCCGGTATCCGCGACAGGCAGATACCCGCCAAGCAACGTGCGTTTGCTGAAGCCATGAACGTATTCGTAGACGTGAGGGCTGTCGCGCGGCAGGAAGCGCACCGGATCAAAAAGGGCGCCGGCGGAATCTGGTGCCCACTCTGCCTGACCTTCAGGTAACCGGTTCAGTTGTCGCGATTTTCCATCTGCCTGAACAAATAGCGACCCGAGCGGGCCGGCGTCTTCGTTCGCGACCAGCGACCACCCGATATATTCGTCCCCCAGTGCAGCTACGTTTTCATAGCATGGGTCTTCATCGGAATCGAGAATGTATTTGCCGGCGACATCCGGCCCCGGTACGTAGTACAACGGCCGTTCCAGCTTGACCCCGTGCGGAGGGTTTGTGGGACGCGGGCGGATTTTTGACAGATCGCCGATGCCCTTTGGAATGCGCGCAATCACACCCTCGGATTCCGTTACGTAGAGGATCGCGCCGCGATGCGTAACGTGCGTTTCGAACACTGTAGTAGAGATGCCGTTGATCTCAGGAAGGCTTACCAGGTTCCATCCCCCGATCAGATCGCCCGGGTGCATGATGCGAGTAGTAGACCCGAGCTGGACCTTGACGCTATTGGAGTCGAACCCACTTACTCGAGGCGTCTTGTTCAACTTACTTTCTTCGCCCGGGAGCAGCAAAGTGTATTCGTTCGGGATGCGTCCTGGTTGGTGACCGGCGCTCTTGGACCGCGTAGCGGCTTGGGCGCTGTGCTCGGATGTTGCAGTCACCTTGCCGGCGGCTGCGATAGAAGCAGATTTGAGGAACGAGCGGCGATTCATGTCGTTCGCAATCGCAGGCGATACCGTGTGTGATTCAGCGCTTCAAACTGCCAGTCCTTTCCGGTGTGGCTCACACTCACCGGCGCGCCATCGGTTGTTTCGATCGAAACTGCGTCCACATATCCTGACCACCGGCCGTGAACTCGGATGCGCAGCGAATCAATAAAGCGAAATTGCAATCCCAGTCGTGCGCTGCCGTAACGTAGTCCCGCAATTGAGTACTGCTTCCCCGCAGCAGCTAATGAGGCGGGCAGGTTAGGACAGATCCATACTGCTTCGGGATCATCCGTTTCGCGGAATCCAACGACGTTTCGTATGATGTGGGCGGGCATCACGGCTCCCCAACCATATCCTTCTCCGCCGAACGCGCCCAGCGGACCCCATACTTCACAACTCACTCCCGGCCATCCGAGGTGTGGCTTCGACGCTCCATCACTGGCTTCAACCTGCCTCCGATCCATACTCGAATAGATTCGATCGGCAATCATTGCCACGACCTCCGCCGCGAGAGCAGGATCGCCTGCGGCCCAGATCGACTCGACATACGGCAGCACGAGAGAGGACCACGCGAGGCTATCCTCCCATGTGTTTGCCGATTGCTTCTCGCGAGCTCGCGAAGCTTCGAACATCTGCCGCAGAGTGGGCAGCATACGCCGCATCTGGTCGGCGGTCGCGATCCCGCAGAACCCGGGCGCCGATTGCGCCGGATCGCGCGCCGTGCTTGTGGCGAACTGATTCGCGTGCGCGTCGAAGTCGTGAAACCAGTCCTCGCGCCATAGCTCCTGTGTCTTGCTCGTATACACCTGCTGAACATGCTTCCATTCGGCGACGCTTGCTGTATCGCCAATCAGCACCGCGAAGCGGCCGAGAACTCGCGCACCATGTGCCGCAGCCGCTTGCAATTCTGGTAGCCGCATGAACTCCGTCAGCTCGCCGCCCGTCGGCTGTTCGATGAGGAAGCGTTTCGAAGCATCCATGCCTGTTTCCCAACTGCACTTCCCGATCACGAATCCGGCGGAATCCGTGCGATGGGCAAGAGTCCAGCGCAGTAATCGGGCGAGCCCCGGATACAATCTCCGCAGCCACTCGATGTCCCGTGT
>JAFARV010000874.1 GCA_019245255.1 Acidobacteriaceae bacterium
AGGGCAACCTGGGCGCTACGGAACTCGACCGCAGTAGGAACAGCGCCTCGAATACTGACTTCACTCGCGGCGACTTTCGTTTGGCTTCTTCAAACAGCGCTAGCCAGGAACGCTGCTGAGTGGGCAGCCATTTCTCTGACGTAAGCGGAGTGCCCCGCTTCGTCGCCAGTCTTACGTTTTCTATGAGGGTTCTCGGTGTTTTATCACTGTTCTGCACAAGCCGCGCGGCCAAACCTTTGTCGAGAACGATGCCGGCTTGCCTTGCCATCGCGAGCAGTCCACTCGTAAGTCCGTCCGGCCTGAACTCACTCAGTTCCACGCGCAGGAAACGCTGCCAAATCGGGTGCGATTTGTTGACTGCCTGCCGGAACTTTGGCTCGCTGCGCGCCGTAATCAGGACCCGCATCTCGGAAGGTTGCAGGCGCGTTTCAAGGAAACGCAGAAAAGCATCCAGGCGGTCCAAATACGATTTGGCCTTGGTGGTGCCGGAAGCGGATCTTTGATGCAAATCGTCAATCACGAATAAAACCCGCCGCTGGCGCAGGTTGTCGGGAAAACTCGAAGGTTCGTCCAGCCGTGCATCTCCTTCTGCTTTCGCAACACAGACCAGCCAATCCTCTCCGCAGAGGGTCTTTGCCGTCTCGGCCGCTTCCCGCGTTTTTCCCAGACCAGCGCGGCTCAGGACGAGGACAGCGGGGTGGTTTTGCAATAAGTCATACAACCGCAGAGGCTTTTGTCTTTCGGATATAAGTGGCAGGGCATCTGCGGAAAGTCCTCCAGCATTGACGTTCCGAAAAACCATTGGAAGGACTAGAGCAGGGTCTTCGACAAAATCGAACAGGTCTTCTATCTTAGGCGCAAGCGCGCCGAGCAACGCCGGCGGCAGACTTCCCAGCTCCTGAAGCTGAATCGTGAATAGATTGACCGTCGCGCTGGCTCCCGCGCCAGCGGCTTGCGCGTTGTAGTTCCCGGTCGCATTTTGCCGAATCATCGGCGCAGGACCGAACATCATTCCAATTGGCCGTGTATATTAACGACCGCTGTCGCACCGGGTCCAGCCTGCGCATTGTAATTACCTTGAATGGACTGAACAATGCGGGCTGCTTCGGGTATCGATCGGAGATGCTGCAGCAGATCTTCCGCCGCCGCTTGGATTTCCGGATCCTCGTGCGCAGACGCCTCTCTAACCTCTTCTTCCAGCGTCAGGCGTTTGCCGGCTGATTGGGGCTTTTGCTCCAAAGCGCCTATCGCACCGCTGAGTTCACTTTTCTCACCAAATTTGCGCTTGATGAGCGACTTGAGTCCAGCATAGGAGTCTTTCACGATGTCTGGCACGATCCCTTGAGCTGCTGTTGAGGCGGCTCCTCCCACGGCTGCGAGAAACGCGATGATGCTTGTGGTGACCGGATCCATAAGACATACTGTACTAACGTTTTCCTGTCAATGAATCCGGGCGCTGCACGAGGGCGGCCGGATCCTGCCCGCGAGAATCGGATATTTCAAAAGCAGGCCTGGCTTAAGCCGAGACGCTTGCGATGCAAACAGAAGACGCCATCCAATAAATGCCGCGCTTCCAGTCGCCGCATGCAAAGCACGCAATTGCAGATGCGAGATTGCAAAGGAACAGAACTGCCGGAAAGATGAGTCGCTTTTCGTATCGCAAGAAGGCACTTACCCCGTCGAAGGTTTAGTTCACTTCAAGCTAGAATGTTCTCCTACTCTGTCCGATGTTCGAATCGTTGCAAGGCGTCGAAAAGGAGTAAAGGCCCGGCTCGGCGCGTCCTTTTCGCGCCTGCGATTTTCTTCGAAAAACGCGAGCCGCCCAATCGGAGCTAAGATTCAATCTGGCGGAGATGAAGGAACAGTTAACTGATGAGGTCGCGTCTGGGCGGGCGTAGCCCCGCAGTCCTCCGAGCGTCCGGACGCTGCCCACTTCACTCCGCCATATAACAGCTGCGCTGGTTCAACTATCAGGTACTAAAGAGGATACCCGCTTCATCACAACGTAACCTTTGGCCTGCACACTCGTAAGCGCCGTTGCACGGAAGCCGCGCGGTGGGCAAAATGCGCCGGCTTCAGACCTGCTTTTGGGCGTTGTCGAACAGGAACTGGAGGGTTTTCTCGGTCTGAATAGCTGCGGCCATGCGACCTAGACCGCCTTCTTTTTCCAGCCGGGCCCGGGTCACCGGCACAGCTTCGCGGTTCTGGCGGGCGACGCGCTGAACTTCCCTTTCAACTTCGTCCTTTGTTGCGGCGATACCTTCCCGTTCAGAGATCTTGCCGAGCAGAAGGGAGGCACGGACGTTCCGAGACGCCTTTTCGCTCTGCTTGTCCTTAATGGCAGTCCAATCCAGGTTCAGCTTGCTGACATCAATATTTTGCCCGGAGATCTGCTGCAACTGCGCCTGAACCTGATTCTGAATCTGCCTTTCGATATAGGCCTCGGGAACTGGAAACGGGTGGCGCTCGACCAGGCGGTCAATCAATTCTTCCTTCGCCTGCTGCTGCGCCGTGTACTGCTTTTCGTGAAAGATCGATTTCCGGAGGGCATCTTTTAGCTCGTCAAGAGTTTGATAGTCGCCCAGGTCTTTCGCGAATTCATCGTCGAGCGCCGGTAGCTCTTTCTTGCGCAGCGTTTTGACAGCGATCTCAAATCCGACCGTTTTGCCGGCGAGCGGCTCCGATCCGAAGTCTTCCGGATACGTAACCTCAACTTCTTTGATTTCGCCGGGCGACGCGCCAATCAAGGCTTCATTGAAGCCCGGAAGGGTTTCCGCGCCGCCGACTTGAATCTGTGTATCCTGATCGACCGGCTCGGCTAATCCCGCAAGCGACTTCAGATGCACCAAAACGTAGTCGCCGCTTTCAATCGGCCGCGGATCGAGATTCACGTAATCTGCTTTGGATTCGCGCACGGATTCCAGCCGCTTCTCAAGCTCTTCATCGGCGACTGTGGGTTCCTCGTATTTGACCGGAAGGCCACGGTAGTCTCCGAGTTCAAACTCAGGCGCAACTTCAAAGTCCGCTTTGAACCGGATCGGCTGGTCAGGCTCGTAGTGGAGTTCGGTAACCTTCGGAGCGCTAACGACGTTGAGGCCTTGCTCCTGTATCCTATTCTGGAAAGCCTCGGGCAGGAGCACGTCAAGAACTTCACTGCGGATCTCGCTTTCAAACCGGGATTGAATCAGAGTCGTGGGCGCTTTCCCGGGACGAAATCCCGGCAGCCGGACACGCTGCTTCAGCGAGTTAGTGACGCGCTCACGGGCTCGATTCACCTGATCAAGCGGAATTTCAATCTCGAGTGAGCGCTTACAATCTGTGGTCGTAGACACTATTCTTATTTTCGTACGGGTCAGGGACAGGTACGCTGACCGTATCTTTGAACGGGCCGGTTACACCAGCCCGAAAGTGCACGCCGCGCAGGACGCCGCGGGTAGGCCCAGATCTAGGCGACCGCGGTAGTCAATTGAGCAGCTTCGCGCAGAGCTTCAACCTTGTCGGCCACTTCCCACGTGAACCCTTCACCGGAGCGCCCGAAGTGACCAAAGGCAGCGGTGGCCCGATAGATCGGCCGCCGTAGCTTCAGCTGTTGGATCATGCCGGCTGGGGTGAGCGAGAAGCAATCGCGGACGATTTCGGCAAGGCGATAGTCCTCGACCTTACCGGTTCCGAACGTGTTCACCATGATGGAAACGGGTTCGGCCACACCGATCGCGTAAGCTAATTGCACCTCCGCACGATTGGCAAGCCCCGCCGCAACCAGATTTTTTGCGACATATCGAGCCATGTAGCAGGCCGACCGGTCGACCTTCGTCGGATCCTTGCCCGAGAAAGCGCCGCCGCCATGACGCCCCATACCGCCGTACGTATCCACGATAATCTTGCGCCCGGTAAGCCCCGTATCGCCGTGGGGTCCACCGATCACAAAGCGGCCGGTCGGGTTGATGTGGTAGGACGTCTGGGAATCGACCATGGCGGACGGGATTACGGCGTCAATTACGTGTTTCTTCACGTCCTTTCGAAGCTGCTCAGTCGTGACATCATCGTCGTGCTGAATGGAAATAACGACCGCGTCGATGCGTTTCGGGACACCGTTGACATACTCGACGCTGACTTGGCTCTTACCGTCAGGCCGGAGATACGGAACTTCGTGGGAGCGTCGCACCTGGCTCAGGCGCTGAACCAGTTTATGCGCCAGCGTGATCGGAAGCGGCATCAATTCCTGAGTCTCATCGCAGGCATAGCCGAACATCAGGCCCTGGTCGCCTGCGCCGCCGGTATCTACACCCATTGCAATGTCGGGCGACTGCGCCTGAATCATGTTCACCACCGCACAGGTTTTGCAATCAAACCCGAAAGTTGCGTTGTTGTAGCCGATATCATTGATGACGCTGCGAACCAGTCGGGGGACGTCCACG
>JAFARV010001019.1 GCA_019245255.1 Acidobacteriaceae bacterium
CTTCGTTGAACAGAGTCAGATCACCGAGATCGTGCGGATGGTGTATTGAGAGTAGAGTTCTCCGAACCGGCCGGCGAGAAACCGTTCTTCGAGACGAGCGCGGCGGCGAATGAGGAAAAACCAAACAAGCGCAAGTACCCAGGCGACTATGCTTCCGAAGATCAGCGGTAAGGCTAAACGGGTGGCGAGCAGGCCAAGGTACCTGGGATGCCGCACGAAACGATACGGACCAGAGACCATGAGGGTACCGTTTCGATGATGGGCGGCAAAGTTGCCGACCAGGTAGCGGTCGACCCAGAGTAGCCAGAGCGTTCCGGCAAGGCAAACGATCAGTCCTAGCATCTGAATGGCGGGATTGACGAGCAATGGAAGAAGCCGCCAATGCGCGTACTCGAACAAAACGGCAAACTCCGACGGGCCGAGAATGCCAACCGATTTGTCCCAAACGGGATCGATGTCCTTTGCATAGAACAGCCGCAGGAGTTCGCGGGATCGCGAGAAGTGCCGGTTGACGAGCGCTTGCAGAACAGCGAGCGCGGTGCTCAGAGCAAGGTATCCGATCGCAAATACGTCGAGATGGGGAAACAGAATGAAGACCGCGATAGCGTCAAACACCGCTACGAAGGCGAGCAGACGGACCCCGCTCATGACTGCTATCCTAGGCCAAATGCGTGTGCAAGGGGACGGACTTCAGTAGACACCGATTTGAAAGGCAAGACCATTTCGCATAGCGCTCCCATCATGGACAACCCAAAAAATCGTGCCGTTCTGGAGCCGCTAGATCAGTTGGCCAAAGAAGAATACGGAACGGGCTTTGCCGAGGCGCTGGAGAATCAGCCAGAGGACATGTTTGTCCGCCGCCTGGCACGGTTATCCGGAATTCCGCTGAAACAGCCATTTGCCAGACCTTTACCCAGCGATGGTCAATCCGCGACCGGTGCGCTTCGGTATTGGGAACTACGACCCGAGATACAGGATGAGGTCAGTTATGGTAACGGTCTCTATCCGGTGCTCGAAGGAATGCAGAGTGACCCCGTTTATACAGTCGTTGAGGAACTGGCAAAACAACAATTTGACACTTCAAAGCCGAGCCTCACGCAGATCGCTGCCACGATTCACAACGCGCAGAATGAATCGAGCTGGTTTGCGGAATTGATAAAGGCAATTCGCCCACGAATCTGCAATCAGCCGAGCGAAAGAAACTCTCTTCTGATCGAAAGCTTCAAGAAGGCTGGGGAAGAATTGGCCAACAAGCGGATCGAGGTTGTGCTGACCGTGATCATCGAGCCGTTGACAAAGCAACTGATAGATGCGGTTCCGTTTTTACACTTTGTGCCACATGTGACCGCAATGGGGCTGGCTTATTACATCGTGAAGTTTGCATCGAACAGGTTCTGCGAGATTGAGATCTTGCCACAATTCACGCTGCTATTTGGCGACAGTTTCGACCGACGTTAGACAACCGCTGATTCAGTTTTAGAGAACCGCGAAAGCGAGACGCGAACGTCTCGCCTCAGCATCAACTCAGTGTCGTAGCGAGGTACTCTGTACTGCTTCCGAAGGCGGTGTGTACCACACGGGAGAACTCCAGGCGCGCTCTTGGACGGTGGCGGGCACAGTTTTCGGGGGCTCCTGGCCGGCCGCGATCGCGTCGTAGGTGGTCCATCGGCAGCTTGGATTGGCGATCACGCGCACATAGTAGAACGAGCGCTCTCCGACATCGAACGTCGGATCGATCCAGGTGCTTGCAAGCTCGGCGCTGCCCTTGGCCGGTGCAGTCTCACAGGTGTGAAGATCGACAGTCGCTCCGTTATCAGGGCAACGGTGCGATGTGGGATCCGGCTTAGCGCCGCCTGAACACGCGATGTCGTACACTGCTTCGAACGCTTGGCCATTTCTGGTCCAACCTTTAATGATCTGCAGCTTCTGCAGGCTCGGTCCGTCCGGATCCTGCACGGCCCAGGCGAGCAACCGCGGCGGCTTCTTACCGTGCGCAGGGGGCAAGTCCGAGCCCATTGCGACTCCGTCCCGATAGGCTACGCTCACGGCGTTGCGATGCCGCTCCAGATCCTGCGGATAATCCCATCCCGCAAACAGCCGCACTTTAAAGCGTGGCCCGCTGGTGGCGAACGTTTCGCGCCGCTTAAAGGCGCGGAAGATGGCTTCGCGAGTATTCTCCTCCGCCCACACACCGGCGAGTCCACCCGGGTTGAACGCAAGCGGCTTAATCGGGAACTTTTCGTCGCTCACGGCAGCGGCGGCTTTCAGGCGCTGTGCAGGTGTCGCATCACCCAGACCGGAACCCCCGGTCCAGCCCTTTTCATCCGCTGAGCCGGGATTGCTCGAATGCGTATCAGTGCTGCCGATAAAGCCGTACTTGAAGGGATTGATGCCATATTGTTCATCCACGAGAAGACCGCTCTTCAACGCATTGCGAACGTAATCTCTGGCGACGGCACAAAATGCCTGCTGCCCCGCTTTGCAGGCCTGAAACAATTGCTCGAAATTGCATTGCTCGTCATTGGTTCCGAGGCCTGGCGCGCACTCGGAGTTTCCTTTGATTTGGTGAATCTCGATGAGCGGTTCAGACTTGGCGCGATTCTGCAGAATCTCCTTTGTGAAGGGTGTACCGTCGCTGTTCTTGGTATCCAGCGCGACTCCCCACCCAAAGTTGGTGTTGTGCGGAATGGAAACGACTTCGCAATCCTCTTGGCAGCTTCGTTGGAGCCATTCCCAAAGGCGCTCGGGTGAGTTATTCAACTGGATGGCGTTTTCAATCGACTCCGGCAAGTGGCCCCCGCGGAAGATGACGTTGCGATGCAACATGCCGATACGGTCCAGGTTCGCGGTCCATTCAAAGGCGGCAAATGTTGTGAATTTACCGGGCTCGTAGAAATCGTCTGCGTTTTTCTGGATCTGCTTCCAAACGGAATTGGCGCGCTGGGCGCACAGCGTGTCGGGGCCTGAATCGGTCGATCCGCAGATTTCCTTGTCGCGCTCGGAGGGCTTGTGCGCGCTCTCAGCCGCAAAGCGCCAGATCAGTTTCGTACCCTGTGCTTTCGCGGGTTGATCGGCCTCCCTCAGCATCTCGCAGATCTGGGTCTTGTAGGCATCGGACGAAGCATCGTTGCAAAGCGAAACTTCTCCGAGCCAGATGTCGTGGTCGGTGACAGCCATGAAATCAAGCGGAACGCGCAGCTTGGATTTCTGGCCGCCCGGCAGGGTCACTTCTTCGCCACGGCCGAAGCGGTAGGCCTGACGCGGATCATTCCGATTGCC
>JAFARV010001020.1 GCA_019245255.1 Acidobacteriaceae bacterium
AGCAGGGGCTCCGCCTTTTCATGCTGGCGTTCGCCTGCCAAACTGGCGCCGAGCCCGCTCATTACCCGATAACGCTGCCAATCATCGCTCCGCGCCTTTTCGAATTCCTGCGTTGCCTCGCGAAATAGTGTCTCAGCCTCTGTGTACCTCCGTTCGTGTACGTACAGCCAACCGAGGTCGCCCATTGTCGCCAGCGTGTCAGGATGTCCTGCGCCCAATTTGCGGCGTCTGCCATCGAGTGTCGGAAGCAGCAAACGTTCAGCTTGTTCGTCCATGCCGCGGCGCCGGTACGATGCAGCCATGTCTGTCATCGTGATCAGAGTCTGGGGATGATCGTTCCCAAACACTCGGATCTCAGCTCCCAGCACCTTCGAATAAAGAGCATCGGCCTCCGTGTATTTGCCCTGTTCGTCTAAGGCCCATGCCAAGCCTTCAGTCATTAGAAGAGTGTCGTGATCGGCCTTTCCTTCTAAGCGCTCGAGACCGTTCACCACTTCCCGGTACACTGCCTCCGCTTGAGCATACTTGCCCTCGAAGCCGTACAGCTCGGCCAAGTTACCCATCGCCCCGAGCGTGTCGCGGCTCTCGGGTCCGAGAACGCGCAGCATGGAATCGACAAGCTGGTTCTGTAGCGGTTCAGCCTGGGCATATCTGCCCAGCGCACTGTAGTCGATTATGAGGTTGTTCTCGATCCTGAGAGTCGAGGGGTTGTCTTTCCCCAGTCGGCGTCGATAAATGTCGAGAAGCTCGCGGTTAAGATTTTCCGCCTCAGCATATTTGCCAGCATGGTAATAGAGCGTCGCCAGATTCAATTCGGCGTTCAGCGTGTCGGTATGCTCACGGCCCAGCACGCGGCGGTATGCCTTGACGGCCTCATCGTAAAGCTTTTCGGAATCTTTATACCTTCCCTCTCGCAAGAACAAAAGCGCTAAAGAAACCTTGCTCATGAGAGTGTCAGGATTGCTCTCACCCAGAATTCGCTTTTGCAAACCAAGCGCCCGTTCCAGTTGGCTTTGCGCCTGAGGATACAAGCCGAGATCAAAATACGTCCTGCCGATCGTCTGACGGATCGACGCTTCCACCAAAGGCTCTTTTCCAAACTCGCCCGCAATCTTCGCCGCGGCTCGGTCGAGCGCAGTTCGTACCTTCAAGTCCGGATCCGGCTTGTTCGCGCGCTCTCGTCCTTGCGCATCTACGCTCGCTTGCTCCAGGACGTCCCTTCGCAGAAAGTCGTTGACCGCCTGAGCCTCCTGTTTGGCGCGACTGGCCTGCACGGCCATCCACGAACTCACGCCGACGCCGGCCACGAGCAACAACAGCAATAAGACCGCAAAAGCAACACCGATGCGGTGCCTGCGAACATACTTCCGCACTCGGTATGGAGCGCCGGCTAGTCTTGCCGTTACCGGTTCATGCCGCAAATAATGTTCGATATCGGCCGCAAGTGCCGCAGGCCCTCCGTACCGGCGATTCCGGTCCTTCTCGAGAGCCTTTAAAACGATCGCGTCCAAGTCCCCCTGCAACTGTTGAATGAGCGCTTTGCGGTCCAGACGGCGATTCTGAGCAATAACGATCGACTGCTCTCCCGATGCACGTACGTTCGTGCTTGGCCGGCGCGCATCCTCCTCACGCAACTTGAACAGCATCTCCTCGAACTTCAAATTCGTTGAATTCAGCGGCACTGTGCCCGCCAACATCTCGTAGAGGATCACGCCCAGCGAGTAGACGTCGCTGCGTGTATCGATGTCCTCGCCGCCTGAATCAGCCTGCTCCGGGCTCATGTATTCGGGGGTGCCTAAGAGCATCCCCACGCGCGTCACCAGAGTGTCATCGGTGAGCCGTTGAGAGATCGCTTTTGCCACTCCGAAATCGATGATCCGGGGTACCGGCTTGCCATCCACCTCCGCAACCAGGATGTTTGATGGTTTTAAATCGCGATGAATGATGGCCTTCTGATGCGCGTGGGTCACGCCTTCACACACCTGAATGAACAGTCGCAGCCGCTCCGGAATAGTCAGCTGATGTGTGTCGCAGTAGCTGGTGATCGGCTCACCTGGAACGTACTCCATCACGAAGTAGGGCCGTCGCGCAAATGTAAAACCGGCGTCGAACACTTTGGCAATCGTCGGGTGGCTCATCAGCGCCAAAGCCTGTTCCTCGGATCGGAAGCGCGCCACCATCTCTCGCGTCTCTACGCCCGCTCTTAGGAGTTTGATCGCGACAAAGCGGTGAACCGGTTGCCTCTGCTCCGCCAGCCACACCTCACCCATTCCCCCTCGCCCGAGCAGGCTCATCAGCTGATACGGGCCTATCTTGTCCCCGGCAGCCTCGCGCAATTCGTCTTCGCCGAAGGAAACGGGCGCGTCTTCGAGAAAAGAGCTCACCTGGCTCGCGGCTTTCAGCAGCGACTCGACTTCTGCACGAACCTCCGGGTGGTTGGGCGTGGCGGCGCGCAGAAACTCCGCGCGCACCCCCACGGGCTGCTGCAGAGCAGCCTCATAGAGATCTTCGACCTGCTTCCACAACTCAGCCCGCATGTCAGCCGCCTGCGCTGATCTCGCGCTTCAACCAAACCTTGGCCAAGCTCCAGTCGCGAATCACGGTGTTCGGATGCACGCCGAGCGCCTCCGCCGTCTCTTCCACGCTCATTCCTCCGAAATAACGGAGCTCGACGGTCTGCGCTTTGCGAGCATCGAAAGTTTCCAGCTGGCTAAGGGCGTCGTCTAGCGCGACCAGTTCGGCCGATTTCGCCGACGATAGAACCAATGCCGTATCCAGTGGAAGCAACTGAGCGCCGCCGCCGCGTTTGCCCGCGTGCATCTGGCGCGCATGGTCCACCAGGATTTGCCGCATAATCCGCGCCGCGATCGCCAGAAACTGCGCCCGATTCTTCCACTCCAATGGCCCCTGGTCCACCAGCCTGAGATACGCCTCATTGATGAGAGCGGTGGTTTGCAGTGTTCGCGCACGCCGTTCCATTCGCATGTAGCGATGGGCGATAGCGCGCAATTCGCCATCGACGAGCGGAATCAGTTGGTCCAGACACTCTCGCTC
>JAFARV010000119.1 GCA_019245255.1 Acidobacteriaceae bacterium
TACGCGACTACAACGGAAATGTGAGCATTGAGTTTTATTATAAGTTCAAGATGCGATAACTCAGCTCTCAACAGCAACAAATGAAAATTGTTGTTTTCGGACTCTCGATTAGTTCGGCTTGGGGTAACGGCCACGCGACTCTTCTGCGCGGATTATTTCGGACCCTACACGCCGGCGGAGATCAGATTCATTTTTTTGAGAAAGACGTGCCGTACTACGCGAACCACCGTGATGCGTCTTCGTTTCCGTTCGCTAAGCTTCATCTATACACAGATTGGGAATCCGTCGTACGGACGGCAGCTCGAGAGCTTTCTGACGCTGATGCCGGGTTAGTCACGTCTTATTGCCCGGACGGCGCCGCAGCGTGTGACCTGGTGCTGAACTCAGCCGTGCACAGGCGAGTATTTTACGATATGGACACGCCTGTGACGCTGGAGCGTCTCGAAGCTGGACATGCGGTGCCATATCTTCCAGAATACGGGCTGGGCGGCTTTGATCTGGTTCTCAGTTACACGGGCGGTAAGGCCCTAAATGACTTACAGAGCAAGCTGTCTGCCAGATGTGTCGCCACCCTTTATGGCTGGGTCGATCCGGACGTATATCATAGAGTCGACAAAGCGCCGAGTTATCAAGGTAACTTTTCTTATCTCGGCACATATTCCGCTGACCGGCATACAGCCTTTGAGCAGTTACTCATAGAACCTGCCCGCCGGCTTCCTTCCAAACAGTTTGTGGTTGGGGGAGCCATGTACCCCAATCCCGGGCGCTGGCCGCAGAACATACGGTACTTTGACCATGTCGCGCCTCCCGATCACACCTCGTTCTATTCTTCCTGTCCGTTGACTCTGAACATTACGCGCCGCTCCATGGCTTTGATGGGATATTGTCCGTCAGGACGCCTGTTCGAGGCGGCTGCGTGCGAGACGGCTGTGTTAAGCGATTGGTGGGAAGGCCTCGACACGTTCTTCGAACCGGGAAAAGAGATTCTTCTGGCGTCCGATATGTCCGACACCGTTCGGGCGGCAACGCTCTCCGGCGATAAACTGCGGGGAATCGGAAGACGGGCAAAGGAGCGGGCGCTCTCCTGTCACACAGCCGATATCCGGGCGAAGAAGCTGTTACGTATGCTGGAGACCCCAATCAACGAAGCGATTACGGAATTGGGATCGGTGTCCCGTCCCTCAGCCACACAAGAAACAGTTCAGCCTATCGGGGAGGGAGCTTAAAAATGTGGGGCATTATTCCCGCAGCGGGAATGGGATCCCGAATCCAGCCACTTGCGTTTTCGAAAGAACTTCTGCCGGTTGGAAGTGATGTTTCTGGGGGGCAGGAACGTCCTCGCGCAGTTAGTGAATACCTGATTGAGCGCATGTTGCTCGCCGGCGCCGAGAAACTTTGTTTTGTAATTTCTCCGGGGAAGTCCGATATAGTTAACTATTTCGGCGGTCAGGCACAGTCAGCCAAGATTTTCTACGCGGTTCAGCCTCGTCCTTCGGGGCTATGTGACGCGATTTTTCGTGCTGTCGCTTTAATACACCCGGATGAGCACGTATGCATTGGCTTACCCGATACCGTCTGGTTTCCGAAGAATGCTCTGTCGGCTCTTCCGAATGGAGTTCTGTCTTTACTACTTTTCCCGGTTGACCGTCCGGAGAACTTTGATGCGGTAGTTACTGATCCCCGAGATGAAGTCATTGAAGTGCAGGTAAAGAAAGCGAACGCATCGACTAAGTGGGTTTGGGGTGCGATGAAAATGCCGGGCTTAGTTCTTCACGAGCTCTACCGCTTGTGGCTTGATCGCAATGATGAATACCTCGGCACTTTATTCAACGAGTTTATGGTCCGTGGTGGGCGCATCTGTGGCTTTAAAACCGGCCGTGCTTACGTCGATACAGGCACACTGAACGGATATCGCGAAGCCTTGCGCATTCTTGACGCGAACTCTTTGGCTGCAAGCTCGATCGGACCTGATCATTGAAGCTTGAGGTTTTCGAAAGCACTGAAGCCCTAGCCAGCATTCAAGAGCACTGGGCATCGCTTTTTCATCGCTCCGAATACGCAACACCGTTCCAATCTCCAGCATGGCTTTTGACCTGGTGGTCACATTACGGAAGCGGAAACTTGCACGTCATCACGGGCTGGGAAAATGGACAACTCCGAGCGATTCTGCCTTGCTTCAAACATCGCTGGCACGGCCGCTCACAATGCACGCTCATCGGGTCGGGTATTTCGGACTACCTGGACCCGGTGGTCGACCCGCCATGCTGCGCGGCATTTATTAGCGGCCTCTCGAAACACCTTAACTCGTTCGAATGGCACGTTTGCGACTGGCAGGACCTCGCGGCGGACACGCCCCTGCGGGAGCTGCCGGGCTTTGCGGCAATCGATCAGGTGCCTTGTACGATCATCCCGCTACGGGGTACCTTCGAGTCATTTTGGTCAGCACGCTCGGCCGATT
>JAFARV010000195.1 GCA_019245255.1 Acidobacteriaceae bacterium
CGGCGCCGAATTTGAAAGAGTGCGCTCCTTTCACATGCGAAAGCGAGACGGTCGGCTGAAAAGTGTCGATGTTTGCAAACCGCGGGCTGAAGCTGTTACGGCCGAACGCGATCACCTGTGTGCCGTTTTGCGTGATGATTGTCTCGGGAGAATTCGAATTGGCCTGCCCTGGTTCATAATCGCGCGTATAGAAGAAACGGCCCTCCAGAACTGTTTCAGCCCCCAACACGTACGTGTAGATCGCTCCGGCGTTGTCCGTCTTCACGTCGCTGTTACCGGTGTGGCCCAAAGCACTCGTCGCTCCGCTGTTCTCGTAGTTCAGTCCCGTGAATCGATTGGCATCGTAGCGGAACGACACCCGCTGGTTCGCGCTGACGTTCCAGTCAATCTTCGTCAGGTAAACATCGTTGTTCTGCGTGTTCGCATAAGAAGCGAAATACTGCTGCAGGGATGGGAAGATCGATTGCGCGAGGGTATCGGTTGCTGCGGGAAGCACACCCGGCGCGACAGTATTCGGTGTCGTGTTCCGCTGACCATCGTAGTCGAAAAAGAAAAACAGCTTATCGCGCAACACAGGTCCGCCGAGATTGCCCCCGAACTGGTTATAGTGATAGGCGCGCTTGGGACGGCCGAGCGCGTTATTATCCCAGTTGTTCGCATTCAATGCTTTATCGCGGTAGAACTCGAACGCGTCGCCGTGTATTGCATTTGTTCCCGACTTAGTGATCACGTTAATAACGCCGCCGCCCGCGCGTCCGATTTCGGCTGCATAACCATTCGTGTTGACCTGGAACTCCTGCACCGCATCCTCACTGAACGAATAAGGATTGCGACCCGTTCCGGTGCGCCCGACGGCCTGTCCGTAGAATGTATTGTTCGCATCGGAGCCATCGATGAGCAAGCTATTCGAAGTGCCACGTTGGCCGCCGAACGAGAGGTCGCCGGTCCGGGTGGGATCCCGTACAACGCCAGGTGTGAGCAGTGTGAAATCCAGGAAATTGCGCCCGTTAATGGGCAGTTCTTGTATCTGCCTGTTCGCAATGGCGGTGCTGATCTCTGTCCGGCTGGTCTCGACAACCGGCGCTTCACCGGAGACGTCTATGACTTCGGAGGTCGTGCCCACGGTCAGCGGCACGTTTACCGTGGATGGTGTTCCAACCAAAAGCCGGATACCGTTGCGAACTGCGGTTCTAAAGCCGGGCTTTTCGATCGTCAGATCGTAAGTGCCGACGGGCAGTTCGGGTAAATTGTAAAGTCCCGCATCTGTTGTCTCGGTCTCACGAACGACGCCGTTGTCGACGTTTTTCGCCGTGACCCTCGCGGCCGCAACCACGGCGCCGGTAGGATCAGTGACGGTTCCATTAAGCGAAGTCGTTGCGACCGCGGATTGCGCCCAGACTCCTGAAGCGAAAAGGGCTTGCGTTATGCATAGCGAGAGAAGACGTTTAACTCCTGAAGGCATATTCCTCCAAGGTATCGTGCGCCAGTTACACTGCTATGACACGATCCCCACCACCGCCGGCGCGTACGGGCACACAATTCGCAATCCTAAGCGGCGAGTTCGCTCGCAAGTGTTCAGCAAGGCGCGCGGTCGCTTCAGTAACTGATTGAGCCCCGCGTTCATAGCCGAGCTCTTCGAGCAGATCGCCGGCAACGGCTTCGAACGCGTCGAGTTGTTCGGCTGTCATAGTCTTCCGCCAGTCACGCCGCCCCGGAGTAATCGGTACCCAAGCTTGCTTAGCGGGTTTGTTCGGGTCGCGCTCCTCATAGAAGCGCAGCATCCGATCGCTGTATGGAACCCCAATGAAGTCGCACAATTCCCGGCACGCTCGCTCCGGTTCGTGAACGAGAAATTCGTAGCGTAATTCGCGGTAAATGGTATTCGGAAGCCCCACAGCAGAAATGCGCGCGGCCCTGATCTGCCATTCCCACCACAGCGCCGTGTTCATCACGGGCGACTGCGCCCAGCACGGAAACAGGCGCGCCACGCGGTCGCGAATCCGCCAGTCAAGCACCGACAGGCAGACGTCTCGCCCATCTCGAATCAGATGCACAATCTTCGCCTGCGGCCAAAGAGCATGAAGAGTCCCTATGTCGTTAGAGACTCCGGGTACGGCGTTCTTGTGGGCAACCAGTGCGCATCCGTACTGCTCGCCGTAGCGATCGAACAGCATCGTCATGAACTCGGCGTAGGGCACTGGACGAGCATAATAGGGCTCAAGTTCGCGCCGTGCGATTGGTAGAGCCGCGAATCTCCCGAACTTATGAAGTTGATCGAGGAAAGCAGGCGTCACGAGGCCGTCCGTGGTCAGGTTCTCGCGTCGCGCATATACAGTCGCCAACCAGCGGATCTCAGGAACAACTGCGATTAATGGATGCGCGTCGACAATGCGCTTCAGAAGCGTAGTTCCGGAACGCGGACTCCCAAGCAGAAACAGGAACGGGTTTGCCATGCGCTCTTGATCAAGGGTCAGGCAACGACGGCGACGGCACGATCGCGGTTCAGTGCGAGGGTGGCCCGATCCTGAAATGTTGAGCGCACACGTCGTGCTTGATCCAGGCACTTCGCATCGGGCTGTGTAACGCACTCGTAGCCGAGCTGGTCAAGGAAACTGGCCGCCGCTGCTTCGAAAAGACTAATGTCGTCTGTACGCAGCTCGGAGCGCCAGTCGCGAAGACCACGCGTCACTGGAAGGCCAACGCTTGCGTGCAGGATGTTTCCGTTCGGGCCCCTTCGCGGCTTAAAGTTTTCATGATGCCGCAGCATAGAGTCTTCGAACCTCAATCCCAGAAAGTGGCATAGATCGCGGCACTCAGCCTCCGGGTGTTCGACCAGCCTCTCGTAACGCATTTCGTAGTACATTTCCGAACCGAGCTTGCGCCCAAAACGCTGCCCAAGAGAAACATTCCACTCCCACCAGAGTGCAGTTGTTACGGTTGGATCTTCAGTCCATGCGTCAAACACCTTATCCGGCGCCTCGTACAACAAGAAAGGGAAGCCTCGGAAGACCCCATTCTTTTTCCACCGTGAACTCATCGATGCGCAGATGTCACGACCATCACGGATGATATGAACGAATCTCGCATT
>JAFARV010000278.1 GCA_019245255.1 Acidobacteriaceae bacterium
CAACTTGGACAGCAGGTTTATTCAAATCAAGAACAGGTTGTCAATCTTGGTGGCCAACCCGGTTCCCAAACGGCCCCCAGCGTGGAGCTATTTCCAATGCCTGCAATCCCGTACTACCCGCGCGCCTGTTATTTTGGACACGAGTGGATCTAAACCCACTCGCCCCTGCGCATCACCGGTTCGCTGGATCGGTCGGCGTTGATTCCGTCCACGTCGACCTCGCCGGACCCGATCATCCAGTCCACGTGAATCAGGCTTTCATTCGCGCCGCGTGCAAAACGTTCCTCGGTGCTGAGTGAATCGCTGTTGCGCATGCAGGTGCTGTATGCCTGACCGAGCGCAATGTGACTGGCAGCATTTTCATCGAACAGCGTGTTCCAGTACAGAATCCCGCTCGCAGCTACCGGTGACGAGTGCGGAACAAGCGCCACTTCCCCAAGCTTGCGCGCACCCTCATCGGTATCGAGCATTCCGCGGAGCACCTGTTCGCCCTGGGTTGATCGCGCTTCGACAACGCTGCCCCTCTCGAACCGGACTTCGATGTTCTCGATCAGGGCACCCTGATACGACAGTGGTTTCGTGCTGCGAACAACTCCATCGACGCGATCCTTATGTGGGGTTGTAAAGACCTCTTCGGTCGGCATGTTAGGGATACAGCGTATTCCGTTGCGCGACATGGTTGCTCCGCCGAGCCACAGGTGATCGTCAGCGAGCCCAACGCGCAGGTCTGTCCCGGGACCGCGGAAATGCAGCGCCGAGTAACGTTTGCCGTTCAAAATATCGACCCGGCGCTCGAGAGCGGTTGTGTGTTTCTTCCAGGCGGCAACTGGATCTGACGCGTTGGCGCGTGTCGCTGCGAAAATGCCATCCCAGAGGTGCGACATCGCATCTTGCTCCGATTCGTTCGGAAATACGAGCTTGGCCCAAGCGGGCGTGGCGCTCGGAACAATCGTCCAATTGATTTCATGCCGGGCGATAAGTTCCAGCGCCGGCCGGCTCGCTTTCGACATAGCCACATTTGCGCGCGCTACTTTGGCGGGTTCTTCGTTCGCGAGCAGGGCAGGATTTGATCCCGTGATCGCAAGACGAGCTGTGCCACTCGCGTAAGCTGCTGCCAGCCCGTTATAAAACCATTCTGGTGCACGGTCGAACATCGTGTCCGATGCATAACGGAAGCGCAGCAACGTGGCCTCGTCGTCGACAAAAAGCGTGGTCACGAGCGATGCTCCTGCTTTGTACGCCTGCTCAGTAATACGGCGCGCCAGAGCGAGAGCCTCGAGCGGAGCCGTCATCACGAGCTCCTGACCACGGGCAAGGTTCAAACCGACTCGTACTGCGACTTCTGCCAGCCGGTCCAGATTCTCAGCGAGCCCGGCTTGGGAATCTGACTCAAGAGACGCGATGGTGGGGGTCACACTTCTATTGTGCCGCTGGCGCGATCGCGCACATCACCACGACCATGTGAACGGAATACCCCGAAGGTGCTCAACCTCGCTAATGATGCCGTTTATGGCTTGTTGAAGCTGATTCAGGACAATCGTGTAATCGTAGCTGGAACCGCGACGTGATGTCGGATGCGCCATCATTTTGTTGAAGATCCAACAGGGACTGGCAACCTGAAAGGAACTACCGTACAGCGTGCGCAAGGATGCAATCAATCCCTTTAGCTTTGCGTACTTCGAGTTGCTCCGCCAATCGGGGAAGAGATTTTCGAGCGTAATGTCATCGGGTTGA
Source organism: Acidobacteriaceae bacterium (assembly GCA_019245255.1). Lineage (GTDB taxonomy): Bacteria > Acidobacteriota > Terriglobia > Bryobacterales > Bryobacteraceae > Bog-105. The sequence goes on from JAFARV010000278.1 coordinate 1,735, forward strand.
CTGCCTCTCGTGAGGAAGACTTCACACAGAATGCGGGTGTGTAAGACAGCACTTTCCTCAATGGCGTTTTGGCAGACCTTTGGCTGCTCTGTAAAGCCCGGCTTTAGCAGTTCCTGGTGTGTGGCCCGGAACATCCTCACTTCGTAAGCGACTACCTGCCACAGATCGGGAGTGGGCATGAAGGCTCGTGGACTTAGGAGAACACAGCCGCGATGCGATTCTCCGCGAACCCGTTACCCGATCTTTTCTGCGATGCTCTTTGCCTGAACGAACTGCAAAAGGTAGTCAGGGCCGCCGGCCTTAGAGTCAGTGCCCGACATGTTAAACCCGCCAAAGGGATGCGCGCCGACCATTGCGCCCGTGCATTTGCGGTTGATGTACAGATTGCCGACAAAGAACTGCCGCTTCGCCTTCGCTGCTTTTTCAGGATTGTTAGTGAAGACCGCTCCCGTCAAGCCATACTGCGAGTCATTGGCTAGCCGCAACGCGTCATCGAAGTCCCTGGCTTTTGAAACCGCAAGTACCGGACCGAAAATCTCTTCCTGGAAGATGCGTGCCTTTGAGTCCACGTCCGCAATGACGGTCGGCTTCACGAAGTAGCCCTCGTCCCGGGCGGCTGTTCCACCCGCGATCAAACGGCCTTCGCCTTTCCCGACCTCGATGTATTCCAAGATGCTGCGTTGTGCACGCTCATTGATCACCGGGCCCATATAGTTGCTCGGGTCTTCGGGGGGTCCAATCGTGAGCGTCTCAACCTTTGCTTTTAACTTATCGAGAAAGGTGTCATACACTGCCTGATCCACGATTGCGCGCGAACAGGCAGAGCACTTCTGCCCCTGATAACCGAATGCCGAGAAGAGAACGCCCGTGACTGCCTGGTCGAGGTCCGCTTCACGGTCGACCACGATCGCATCCTTGCCCCCCATTTCAGCAATGACGCGCTTGATCCAGAGTTGCCCCTTCGGAGTCTTCGCGGCGAGTTCGTTAATGTGCAAACCAACGTCGCGCGACCCGGTAAATGAGACGAAGCGCGTCTTGGGATGAGAGACCAGAACATCGCCGATTGCGCCTCCGCTGCCGGTTAGCAGCGAAAAGCTCTGCGCAGGGAACCCCGCCTCGAGCAATGCTTGGGCGAACTTCGCCGCGATGGTAGGAGTGTCGCTAGACGGTTTGATGATGACCGTATTGCCGGTCACCAAGGCTGCGGTCGCCATCCCGACGAGGATGGCGAGAGGAAAGTTCCACGGCGGGATCACAACACCGACCCCAAGCGGGATGTAGACCATCTCGTCGCGTTCACCCGTTAGCTGCACAATCGGTTGGGAGCCGGACAACCTGAGAGCGTGGCGCGCGTAGTACTCACAAAAGTCGATTGCTTCCGAAACGTCGGCTTCCGCTTCGGCCCAACTCTTCCCCGCTTCGAACACTAGCCACGCATCGAACTCGTATTTGCGCTCGCGGAAAATGGATGCGAGCCGGAACAGCAGTTCGGCGCGTTCCTCCATTGCGCGTTGGGACCATTCGGGGAAGAAGTTGAATGCTGCCTCCACCGCATCCATCGCATCCTGTGCGGTCCCTTTCTGATGAATGCCGATCAACTCGGATGGCCGAGCCGGGTTTCGCGATTCCAGCTTCTCGCTGGTGCGCCGGCGATCGCCGGCAATCAACAAGTCATACTCTTGGCCGAACTGCGCGCGTACATTTGCCAACGCGGCGCGCATTTTTTCCGCTTTCCCGGTCTGGCTGAAATCCGTGTACGGCTCGTTCGTGAAGGCTGCGACCTGCCGTGTTTCCGTGAGAACTGCTGGCATAAAGCGTTACCTTTACTTGGATCAACTAAATGGCGTCGTTGATTCGCTTTTCGGCGATCTGCCGCCCGCGTTCGAACATATCCGCCGCTTCCTCGGCGATTTCGCGGCCTCGCTCGTACAACTCACGCCCGCGGTCGACGATCTCCTGGCTTGAGTTGCTGAGAGCCTTGCGGCCCCGCTCGGCTTGTTTCCTCAACCGCCGCCGTGTATCCTCGCCGGACTCCGGCGCAATTAGCAGGGCGACTGCCGCGCCCAGAACCACTCCGCCGGCGAACCAAAGCAGGCCGGTGCCAGTATCGTTGCGTTCCAAGGTGGAAACCTCCGCTTTTATTCTATTGCGCGGATGAATTTTCTATTGCGCAGATGAATTCCACTGCGCGGAAGCAAGCGTCAGGGATTTCAGTGATTGAAACTCCGCACCTCAACCTTATCGCCGTCTGTGCGGAACGTGAGCAGGCCATTCTCATCTGTACGGAAGACTTTGATCCCATACTCCGCCAGCCTCTTCAGAACGGTCGGGTGCGGGTGGTGAAACTGGTTTTTGTAACCGTCGGATATGAACGCGAACTGCGGTGTCAATTGCGAAAGCAGGTCATCCCCGGAGGACGTCTTGCTGCCGTGGTGCCCAACCTTGAGCAAAGTGACCGGACGCAACTGCGCATCCGCAACCATCTCTTCTTCCGATGGGAGTTCTGCGTCGCCTTCGAGCACAACCCTTCGTTTGCCGTACGTGAGTTCGAGTACCAGCGAATCATTGTTCTCGGCGTGATCTTCGGCATGGTAATCCGGCGCGGGCGCCAGGATACGAATCTGAACGCCGCCAATGGTCCGGTCCGGCACGCCGCGGAGCAACCATTTGACGGCCACATGATCGTCAGCTGCATGGGTCTCTACCGTGTGCCACTCCGGCGTCTCCGGTTCAGGCCCGGCCCAGAGCTCTGCAGGCCGGAAATTATCGAGCACGGCGGCTGCTCCCGCCATATGATCCGAGTGTCCGTGCGTGATAACCACATAATCGAGGTGGCGGATGCGCCGGCTCCAGAGATAAGGCGAAACTACGTCCTCACCGATATCGATTTGCGGCTTGCGTTTCATTCGCTCTAATCCCGGGAATCCGCCCGCGTCAACGAGCATCGTTTGACCGTTCGGAAAAGCAACCAGGATGCTGTCGCCCTGGCCCACGTCAATTGCGCTCACCTCCAGGGTTCCCGGGGTAAGCAGAGACCTCCACGGTTGCAGACAAATGGCCGTAAATAGCGAGAGCGCGCAGACGAGCGCTGCGGCGACACCGAAACGATTACCGCGACGGATCGCGTAAGCAAGCACAATTAAAGCGACCGAAAAGGCGATCGCGATCCAAAGTGGCAGGGCGGCGAGACGCCACGCTGGTTCGAACCGCACATGCCAGCTGGCAGCCGCTTCCGCGCAACGCAGAAGAGTAGCCGTGATCACCGCGAGCGCATGCCACCCGGTCGCGATTGTGAAAAACCCGAGCGGCACGATGGCAGAGAGTAATGGGACGACAATGAGGTTCGCCGACAGACCTGTCATCGAGAGGCGGTGGAAGTAGGCGATCATCGGGAGCGCAAGCCCGAACTGGACACATGCCGAGACAATCACCATGTCCAGTACCAAAGCCGAGAGGATTGCCAGCTTTCCCACCATCCATTGCGTTTTAGCCAGTGAAATCCGGGTCCAAACAGAGATCGTCTCTGCAAGCAACCGAAGTTCGACGCGCCACTCCGCTGCACGCTCCTCGACTTTCGGATCGTAGCCGGTCTGTTCGAAGCGTTTCACCGAAGCGCGGAGCGGCCGGCTCCATCGCTCCATGACGGGGACTGCGAAACAGGCAATTGCTGCTGCCGAAAGGAATGATAACTGGAAGCTTGGATCGAAGAGCTGGTCGGGCGCAAAGAGCAAATAAACGATTCCGACGAAACCGAGGACGTTCAGTACACGCGTTTTTCGGAAGAATAGACTCGCGAACAGGAAAAGAGTGAACCCGCCGGCGGCCCTAATGGCAGGTGCGTTTAAGCCTGAGATGAAGACGTATATCCAGGCCACAACCGTCGCCGCTGTCAGGGCAGGGAGCCGACGCAACCCTATCAGCCAAAAAAGGAATACTAACGTTCCGGCTAGCACGGAAATATGCAGGCCTGAGATGACCAGCGCATGATAGGTGCCGGTCACCCGGAAGTCCTCCGTCCAGCGCCGCTCGACTCCGCCCGTTTCGCCGAGCAAGGTGGCCTGCAACAAACCGAGCGTATGTTGATCATCCGGATACAACTCGGCCAAACGCTCCAGCGCGGCAGTCCGCAAGTCGTACAACCATCCCACGGCACGCGCGCCGCACCGTCCCGAAAGCCGCCGTACATCGTCCGGCCC
>JAFARV010000543.1 GCA_019245255.1 Acidobacteriaceae bacterium
ATTTTCACGCGCGGCGAAACACAGGCGCTTGTCACGGTCACACTCGGGACGAAAGACGATGAGCAGCGGATTGAGCTGTTCGATTTGAGCGAGACCTCGAAGCGTTTCATGCTTCACTACAACTTTCCGCCATTTAGCGTTGGAGAAGTTGGGTTTATGCGTGGACCAGGTCGTCGCGAAATCGGCCACGGGGCACTCGCCGAACGGGCTCTGGGACCGATCATTCCGGACGAGAAGAATTTTCCCTATACACTACGAGTGGTCAGCGACATTCTCGAGTCGAACGGCTCGAGCTCCATGGCCAGCGTGTGCGGGGGTACTCTCGCCATGATGGACGCCGGCGTGCCGGTTGCGAAGCCGGTGGCCGGGATCGCTATGGGGTTGGTTCTAGAAGGGAGCGACTACGCCATTCTGACCGATATCGCAGGCGCCGAAGATCATTACGGCGACATGGATTTCAAAGTTGCGGGTACGCGCGATGGCATCACCGCCCTGCAGATGGACATCAAGGTCCCGAACGTTACGACCAAGATTATGGCGGAAGCTTTGGAGCAGGCGCGCCGGGGCCGCCTCGAGATCCTGGACAAGATGCTGGCTGCGATCAGCGCGCCGCGCACGCAGCTATCTCAGTATGCGCCGCGCATCTACACGACCAAGATCCCGACCGACAAGATTCGCGAGCTGATTGGCCCCGGGGGCAAGGTGATTAAAGGCATCATCGATCAGACAGGCGTGAAAATCGATGTTTCGGATGACGGAACCGTGAATATTTTCGCCTCGAACGGCGCCGCAGCCAACCGCGCGCTGCAAATGGTGGGGGACATCGCCGCGGTGGCGGAAGTCGGCAAAACGTATCTGGGCAAGGTGGTTCGGATCGCGGATTTCGGCGCGTTTGTCGAAATCTTTCCCGGAACCGATGGATTGCTGCACATCAGCGAAATCTCGGAAAGCCGCATCAAAAACGTGCGCGACGAGCTGAAGGAGGGTGATCAGATTCTGGTCAAGGTCCTTGCGCTCGAAGGCAACAAGATCAAGCTGAGCCGTAAGGCCATTCTGAAGGAACAGCGCGAAAAGCTGAAGAGCGGTGCGGCGAGTGAGAAAGGCGAGGCGCTACCGGCTTCTCGATAGCCGCCCGGCCAAGCAAGACTTGGTCAACACACCCAAGCAACAGCCAAGCGGGCGCCCTTTGGGAGCGCAGTGCGTTGCCGCGCTTTTGTTTAGATCTGGAATCTAAGACGAAGCAGAGCTGGCCCTCAAAAAGCTGCCTTTTTTTCGTGCAAACTTTGGCGGTTTCTCGTCCATGGATTGGAGCGAGTGTATGATCGACCCCAAGTTCAACGAATTACCAGACACTGCCAGGCCCGGCTCGGAAACCGACACTTTGTCCCAGACAAAACCGCGCTCGGGCCTGAGCATAAACGACACCATTGCAGCCGACGCGAATCTTTCGGTCGGGTCCCGCGGTACCGATGTTTCCGGCGTCCGGGCGGGCGCGGGAGCCGGCGCCGGCTCAACCTACGTGACACCGGCTTCGCGGGGCGAGTCGCCTGCGCCTAATGTTGTGCCGGACGCGAGAGGCTCCGGAATGACTCCGTTGAGCGACACTGCCCCGGGCCAAACTCCGACCCGGCATCTGTCGCCAGAGGAGACCCGCAGCCTGACTCACGAGGAAATCGCCTCTCATGCCTATCGTTGCTGGCATCAGCGGGGCTGCCCGGAAGGATCTCCGGAGGAAGATTGGCACCGGGCCGAGCGGGAGCTCCGTGAGCGCCACGCAACACCAAAAACTTCGTCCGCGACCGCCTGAAGGTTTTTACATTTCCAAACTGGGGCCGCTCCGGCATTTGGGGCGGCTCTGAGCTTTTCTCTCTCCGCCAATTTTTTCTGTTGACACGCGCCACAATCAGAGCTACAGTCTGTAGTGCTACATCATGTAGCACTAATGCCTCAGAAACCTGACCTCTCGGATCTCGAAAGAGAAGTCATGGACGTTATCTGGACTCGGAGCAGCGCGACGGCGGCCGAGGTCCAGAACGCACTCGCCTCGAAACGCGCGTTGAAGGACTCGACCGTTCGGACGGTTCTTACGCGGCTGGAGGAAAAAGGATACGCACGCCACGAAGTGGATGGGCGCACATTTGTCTATTTTGGTATCGAACAGCCCGGCAGCGTGGCGGCTCGTGCTG
>JAFARV010000782.1 GCA_019245255.1 Acidobacteriaceae bacterium
ATAATGGTGCCATCCTTGTTCGCTCCAATCGCGATGTCCTGACGCGTCTCGGAGCGTAATCCGACGGGACCGAACATCTGCGGCCTAGCCACAGCCAACTTCACCGGACGGCGCACCTGCTTTGCGGCCATCGCGGCAAGCACCACGTGAGACCACGTCGGACCCTTGCTTCCAAAGCCGCCGCCAAGAAATGGCGAAATCACACGCACACGATTCTTATCGAGACCGAATGCCGCGGCGATCCGGTCGCGATCATTAAACACTCCTTGTGTTGCGTCGTAAATGGTCAACTGATCGGGGCCGTCCCAGCGCGCAATGGTGGCGTGCGGTTCCATGGGATTATGCACCTGGAAGGGCGTCCGGTAGGTATGCTGGATGCGCGAATCCGACTGCGCAAAAGCCGACTGAAAATCGCCCCGATTACTAATCGAGGGGTCTCCGGCAGCTCCAGCCTTCTCCGGAACATAGGCGCTGGATGCGCGGCTGTCCAGGTCTATGGCCGGCTCCGCCTCTTGGTAGCGGATCTTCAGCAGTTTCGCGGCCGCATGCGCATGCGTATACGTCTCAGCGACCACCACGGCGATCGGCTGACCCGCGAAATGGATTACATCATCCTGCAAAACCTGCAGAGCTTCGCCGGGGCTGCCCTTATCATTCTTCCTGACTAATCCCGCCTGCTTCAGGGAGTTCTCATGCGTCAGCACCATCAGCACGCGCGGCGAGCGCCCCGCTTCACGAGAGTCAATCGAAGCGACTCGGCCCTTCGCAACCGAACTGGTCACGAGCATTGCATAGGCCGCGCCGGGCACATCCTGCTCATACGCGTACTTTGCGGCGCCTGTTACCTTCGCGCGTCCATCTACGCGATCCATCGGCTCACCGAATCGATCTGCCATGTCGCCTCCTAACTCTGCTGAGCCGCGGCCAACTTCACCGCCCGTCTGATCGCTCGTTTTGCGAGCTCAATCTTGAACTCGTTATGTTCGTACCCGTGTGCGTCGCGTAACTCGCTATCCGCGGCTGCACGGAGTGTTTCGTCGTTTAGTTTCCTTCCTTTCAGCGCCGCCTCCGCTCTACGTGCGCGCCATGGTTTCAGCGCAACTCCCCCAAGCGCGATCCGCGCCTCCCGTACGGTTCCACCCGGTTCCACATCCGCCAGCGCCGCGACAGAGACCAAGGCAAATGCGTACGACTGCCGGTCGCGGATCTTCAGATAACAGGAATTCCGCCCAAACGAGATAGCCGGCAAATCGATGGCCGTGATCAACTCTCCCGGGCGAAGATTTGTATCGATGTTCGGAGTCTTTCCCGGCAAACGATGAAACTCAACCACTGGGATCTCCCGCTCGCTCTTAGGCCCACGTACTTGAACAACTGCATCGAGTGCCGCAAGCGCTACGCTCATATCGCTCGGGTTCACTGCAATGCACTCCGGGCTCTGGCCCAAAATCGCGTGGATCCTGTTAAAGCCGTGAAGCGCGCCGCAGCCGCTGCCCGGGTTTCGCTTGTTACATTCCTGAAAAGTCGGATCATAGAAGTAGTAACATCGCGTGCGCTGCAGTAAGTTCCCACCCATGGTGGCCATATTTCGTAATTGCTGTGACGCTCCGCTCAAAATCGCACGGCTGAGTACCGGATATCGCGACCGCACCAGCGGGTGATTCGCCGCATCTGTGTTACTCACCAAAGCGCCGATACGAAGTCCGCCATTTCGCTCCTCAATTTGCTTGAGCGGGAGTTGGTTGATGTCAATGATCTCCGCCGGTTGCTCGACACCCATCTTCATCAGGTCGAGCAGATTCGTCCCGCCTCCAATGAAGCGCGGGTTCTTCGCCTGCCCATACGCCTGTAAAGCCTCTTGAACGGTAGCGGGCGCCGAATAAGTGAAGGGGGTCATGCGCTTGCCCTCCCTGCAACGTCGCGTATTGCCGCAACAATGCCCTCATACGCTCCGCAACGGCATATATTACCGCTCATGCGTTCGCGAATCTCTTCGTCAGTAAGTGCGACCTTGGCCGTCAAATGTGAACTTACAAAGCTTGGCGCTCCGTCCCTGATTTCTTTCAACAGAGCTACCGCCGAACACAATTGACCGGGCGTGCAGTAACCGCATTGAAATCCGTCGTGGTCGATAAAGGCCTGCTGCATCGGGTGCAGGTTCTCGTTTTGAGCCAACCCCTCGACGGTCGTGATGTCCTTACCGTTCTGCATCACGGCGAGCATCAGACACGAGTTCTTTCGTTCGCCATTAACCAGCACCGTACAAGCGCCACACTGCCCGTGATCGCAGCCCTTCTTTGTACCCGTGAGCTTTAGGTCCTCGCGCAAAAGATCGAGAACCGTGATACGCGGGTCTACTTCCATGTCATGCCGGACGCCATTGATGGTCAGCGCGGTCCTGACCGTTGCCCCAGTAGCTTGCGCCTGTACCGCAGCCGGCAAGACGGCGACGACGCCCCCGATAGCTGCCACGCCCACAAATTCCCGCCGGCTGATATTCGATCCTGCTTGCAATTTGCTGTTGCTCTCGTCCATACCTGCCTCGCAGGGTTAGACAGAACCGGAGAGGACAAGTGTCAGGAAGCGTCCAATACCGCGCGATGCGTACGAGAGAGTGCTTTTTCGACCACCG
>JAFARV010000785.1 GCA_019245255.1 Acidobacteriaceae bacterium
TCAAGTAAACGGCAAACTCCGCGGCCACATCCACGCAGCGTTTGGAGCGCCGAAAGACGAATTGGAACGGCTTGCCTGTGCGAATGAAAAGGTGCGTCCGTTTCTTGAAGGCAAGCAGATCGTCAAGGTGATAGTTGTTGCCGACAAGCTGGTCAACGTAGTTGTCAAGTGAGCGCTAGCCAGCGCTTCAGGCGTGCGAGGCGGCCAGCACACCTCTTTCGGCCGCGCACCGGGTCCAGATGGCGCGCAGCTTATCGCGGCTGTATGCCAGGTGATGCTTGTCGGAAGTGAACACCTCGAGCGTGATGGTCCCGTCATACCCGCACGACTGGAGAGCGCGGACGGCCCTTTCCACGTCGACGTTGCCGGCTCCTAACGGCAGATGAAGGTCGGCAACACCGCCTTTATTGTCGTGGAGATGCACATGCTTAAGGCGATTGCCAAACGCGGCAAGGATCTCCTCTGTGGTGTTGTGGGGCACCTGCAGATTCGCGTGTCCGATGTCGAGATGAAGTCCGACGCGCGGCATTGGCTCGAGGAGATCGCGCAGCTGCTCGGCGGAATTGTAATCGCCCGGGAGATTCTCAATCATCAAGCCGACACCGCTTTTCTCGACGTCTGGCATCAGTTCCTCAAAGGATCGAAGATTCTGTTCGATGAAGAAGCTGCGCGCGTGCCACGGCGTGTGGCGATCCGGATGAATGTTCATCAATCGAGCGCCGACCTCTGCGAATTTGTAGAGACAACGGCGCAGTTCCGCCACCGCTGCGCGACGAATCTCTGGAATGGAACTCGCCATCGGAATGTACCAGGCGGTGTGACCAACTGCGGGCATTCGATGGCGTTCGAGCGCGTTGCGAATGGCAGTCGTCTCAACTTCCCACGAAGAGGCGGCTGGAGGCTCGAGTGTGAGATCGAGAAATTCCATCCCGAGTTCAGCCATCCAGGCGATTTCATCTACGACCTTGCGCTCTGGGTGATTCATGGTCCCAATAAGCATCGAATCTCCTTCAGTTTTCTGTGGAATCTTGGCTCGTGTTGTTCAGCGTCCACCCAAACCAGGAACGGGAATCCAACAGCTTCGCCCGTTCTGGGCCGCAACCCTGTGCATTCGAGAGCTCTTTAAGACCAACCGCCGCCCACACCCACGCGGGAAATTCGTCTGCCTTCTCCGGACACAGCCAACGGAAAATTGCCAGGAGGCCGCCGAGAAGTGGCGCATCGTCCGCAACACGCTCGAGCAGACGGGCCCAATCGAGCTTCGGACCTGAGGAATAAAGAATATTCAGCGCGTCGGGCCAGTCGCACCGGTCGGACTGAAGGACGTAGAGTTTACTCCACAAGGTCTCCTCCACAGGCAGCATCCGAATCTGCTCACCGTCGATATCGATGACGGGGCCGTTCAGCCACAACTCGTCAACGTGGGCGCGCTGATTTGCCATCGCCCACATCACATCGATAATTGTGTCGCCGCGGCAACTGCGAAAGATCCAGGCCCGATCGTAGGGCTTCTGATCGTAATAATCCTCTAGACCGAGATCCTTTAAAAGCCTGATCATGCGGTCCCGATCTTCCGGCTTTATATATAAGTCGAGATCCTTGTTGTCGCGCCACTGTCCGGCGTAAGCTGTAGCCGCCAGTCCTCCACCGAGGGCGAACCGGATCTTGCGGCGAAGTGCTTCCGTCATCACTCGCCAGTAGAGGTCCCATCTGTCGGCGGGAATCTTCTCGGGCAGTTGTTCAATTGTCCGCTCGATGGAGGACAATGCGATGAACCCTTTTCCAAGGTGGGATGCGGCAGTGATGGGCCACTCGCATCTGGTACTTGTTGCGTAGTACTTCTTCTGGCTGAAGTCGTTCAGAGCTAAAGCTCCAGCTGTGATCTGCCGATATGGCATTCGAGGGCAATCCGTGACGTCAGGTCTCAATTTGGTAATCGGGAGCGCTTGGGTGTTTGCGTTTCTCAGTAAATGGAGCGTGTTGGGCATCCTTCAGAGTCCGGCGGCCCTCTTGGCTCTCCTCACACCGCTGATAGGCATGTCAGCCGCAGTTTTCTGGAGTACGCGAGTGCACCTTCGCGCCCTGAGGACTGTGACCGAACTGCGCGCCCAGGTTGAACAGCTCAGTGTTCAAAAGAACTTTGCTGATGCAGCTAATGCCGCCAAGGACGAATTTCTCGCTAAGCTAAGCCACGAGATTAGAACGCCAATGAACGGCATCATCGCGTTCGCCGAACAGACGTTGAACACAGACTTAACTCCCGAGCAGCGTCAACACCTGGATACTGTCCTCTATTCCGCTGAATGGCTCACGAACGCTGCCGGGCACGTGCTCGACTTCACGCGGATGCAATCGTCAAACGTAGAGTTGGAGAGCAGGGATTTCAGCATACAGGACACAGTTCTCTCGGCAATTAAGATCGTCGAGCCGCGTGCACTCGAAAAGAGCTTGGCCCTCACGCATAAGATTGACTCGAGCGTTCCGAATATAGCCGTGGGCGATCCGGGGCGGCTGCGTCAGGTGCTTGTGAACCTGCTCGAGAACGCTGTCCGGTTCACGACTACTGGGAGCATTATGCTCGCAGTCACGGTACAAGAGCAATCGAGGGATGACGTTCTCCTGCGCTTTTCGGTGGCCGACACGGGAATCGGGATTCCCGCAGGCCGGCAGCGAACGATATTTGAGCCCTTCCAAGGGGCCGCGCGCGGCGACAACGGCTATACCTGTGGCGCGGGTCTTGGCCTCTCGATCTGCAGAAATCTGGTGACATTGATGGGCGGAACAATAGACGTTCAGAGCCAAATAGGGGCCGGCAGCACATTCCGGTTCAGCGCACGCGTTAAACGTGTGCGCGTGCAACACCCTGCGGGCGAATATCTTGCGTCTGCCGCCCGCTTCTCGAGCCGGCGATTATCAATATTGCTTGCAGAAGCCGAGACAGCCAGCCGGCGGATGAACACAAAAGTGTTAGAATCCGCAGGCCACCAAGTCACGCCGGCCGCGAGCGGCCAGGAAGCGATAGACGTATTCTCAACCGACATCTTCGATCTCGTCCTGTTAGGTGAGGCGTTGTCAGACGTCGATCCTGTGATGGCGGCGAAGCAAATTCGCGAACTCGAATCCGGAACCGCCAACACACCGCTGTATCTTTTGGGTGGGCGCCAGGGTCCGCACGGAGCCGCTCGCCGGGACCAGTCAGGCATCGACGGCCAGCTCGCGAATCCAATTGAAGTGGATGAACTTACGGTCGTAGTGAACCGGGTCGCTGCACAGATGGACGCGCTGGCGCCGGTCACCCGCTAACACGTTAGACGGGGCCCGCTGCAGCCGTTCCGGTCCTGCGGAGCGGCACCAGGCGGAGCGATCCCCGGCTCAATGTGAGTGCGACAAATTCGTCCTGCGCGCCACTACCTCCTCGATGTTTTCTTACCGGACAGCTCTGGTACTAGGTGTTCTTCTAGCGGTCGGCACGGTGATGCCGGCGCTCGGCGCGGACGGAAATGGCAAAACGACTACGGTTGAGGGACAAACGAGTATAAAGGCTGCGGCTCCAGTGTATGTTCCGCTCGACAGCTGGGTCTATCCTGCCCTCGAGCGTTTGGCTGCGCTCGGCTACATAAAAGATGCGCCATCTGACTTTGGGCCGTGGACACGGTCTGAATGTAAGCGGCAAGTGGAAGAAGCTTCAGACGCAATCGCTCGCCAGGAGCGTTCTGGATCGCCCAAATCGGATTATCAGGAAGCGGTCCGGCTACTGCCTCAACTCGAGGCGGAGTTCGCAGAAGAGCGCCGCGGAACGATGGCTCGAATTGAATCGCTATACGCACGCGGAACGGAAATTGCGGGCACACCGCTGACCGACAGTTATCATTTCGGGCAAACGATTTCAAACGACTTCGGAAGACCATACGACAGCGGCTTCAATGCTATAGCGGGAATTTCGGGATACGCCACGGCAGGCCGTTTTTCAGCTTATTTCCGCGGTGAGTATCAGCAGGCGCCCGGCCGGCCGGCAAACAGCCCTCAAGTTCAGGACTTCATAGCCGCCGCTGACTCGAATCCGGTTCAGGCGCCAACACCTGTCGCGGCTACGAGGCGGTTTCAGCCGCTTGAAATGTATGTAGGGGCGCAACTCGGCTTCGAGAACATCACGGTTGGTCAACAAGCGCTCTGGTGGGGACCCGGTGCCGATAGCGCGTTCGCATTCTCGGATAACGCCGCACCCTTCGACATGATTCGATTCCAGCAACGCAATCCCCTGACCCTGCCCGGGCCGTTGAAGCGGCTTGGAAAGGCACGCACCGAATTCCTGTTCGGCGAATTGTCAGGGCATCACTGGCCGCCCCATCCGCTTGTAAATGCACAGAAAATCGCGATCGACCTACCCGGTGACATCGAATTCGGGTTCACACGCTCCGCTTTCTTTGCGGGCGCAGGGCATCCGCTGTCGCTGGGTTCCTTCGCGAACAGCCTTTTCAGCACCTCCAGCACCGGCACGACGTTCGCTTATGGCGACCCCGGAGATCCGGGTGACCGCCACAGCGGCTTCGATTTCCGCTGGTACGTTCCAAAGCTGCAGCATCGCGTGATGGTCTATTCGGATTCCTATGCGGACGACGATCCGAACCCGATCGACAATCCGAAGCGCTCCGCCTGGGGACCGGGCATTTACATCTCGCGTGTACCGGGCCTTCCCCATTTGGATCTCCGGGCTGAGACCTACTCCTCTTGGATGTATCGCGAGGACGAAGGCGGGCAGTTCATGTACTACAACGGCGAGTATCACGATTCCTACACGAACGCCGGCAATCTGCTCGGCAGTTGGATCGGACGCGATTCGCGAGCCTATGTCGGATCCTCCACGTACTGGTTCAGCGCAAAATCGCGGGTTCAAGCGCAATACCGGCAAATCAAAGCCGCAAGCGGCTTCCTCCCGGGTGGTGGGACACAGACAGACTTCGGCGTTACCGGGCAATGGTCGCCGCGTCCTGAATGGCTAATCTCCGCGCAGTTGCAAGGCGAACGCTATTACATTCCGCTATTGGGTAGCCCGCGCCAGGACGTCGTCGCCTCGCTGGGAGTGACGTTCTACCCAACCGACTGGATTTGGCGCCGATAAGCGGCCATCAACAAACCAACCCGATACCCCCTGGCTTCTTAACGGAGAATTCCCGTGGGGAATACCACTACTTCAAGGAAGAGATAAGTCACAAATAATGATGACGAGCAATTTTCGGAATTTTCTGATGAGTGGGAGGATCGCGCGCAAAGCTTTCCTCGTCGTAGGTGCTGTGACGCTCGGGGTTGCAATGTTTGCACAGAGCCCCGGCGACTTGCTCAACACCGGAGTCGAGACGGACAGGGCAGTTGGGCAGGAGAATACTGCCGATTCTGATGCTTTTGGCAGTTTCCCCGCGATGCCCGCGGCAAACAGTTTGACGCGAACACGACAGATGCTTGAGCCCGCGACCATACCGTCGCGCGGCGGAAGCAACGAGTCGCTCGAAATGACCCGGCCCGCAAACGAGAGACCCAATGATTCCCGAAAGCTTAAGGCCGAACCGCCCAGTGAGTTTCAGAAGTTCGTGAAAACTTCGGCGGGAATGGAACTGCCGATCTTCGGAGCATCGCTCTTCGAGCAGGTTCCGTCCACTTTTGCACCGGTAGACAGGATTCCCGTCGCCCCTGATTACACCGTAGGACCAGGCGACGAACTAGACCTTCGTGTCTGGGGGCAAATCAATAGCAGTCAGCGGCTGGTGGTGGATCGGACCGGCGACGTGTTCCTGCCCCAGGTGGGACGGATTCGGCTGGCAGGCCTGCGGTTTGTCGATGTAGAACCGACCATCAAGACGAATATCGGGCGAGTGTTCCGCAACTTTGACATGAGCGTGAATATGGGCCAGCTGCGTTCCATTCAGGTGTTTGTCATGGGTCGTGCACGGCGCCCTGGAACTTACACTGTCAGCGCGTTGAGCACGTTGGTGAATGCCCTGTTTGTCTCGGGCGGTCCTTCGTCGCAGGGCTCGATGCGAAACATTCAGTTGAAGCGAAGCGGGCAGGTGGTGACCAGATTCGATTTCTACGATCTGCTGCTACGAGGCGATAAAACGAAAGACCTCGCGCTTCAGCCTGGTGACGTCATTTATATCCCGCCCGTCGGTCCGCAAGTCGCGGTTGGAGGAAGTGTTGAGAGCCCGGCTGTTTACGAGATTGCTCCGAACACAAGCTTGGGAGAGGTGCTCAGCTTCGCAGGAGGCTTGTCGCCGGTAGCGGCCGGCCAGCACGCCGTTTTGGAACGCGTCGACCAGCGAGCCACACTGGGAGCAGAGAACCTTGAACTGAACGCCGATGGCCTGGAGACGGCACTGCAGGATGGCGATATTGTGAAGCTGCTGCAAGTAGTGCCGAAATTCAACAAAACCGTAGCGCTGAAAGGCAATGTGGCCGATCCGGTGCGCCTACCCTGGCACGAGGGTATGAAGGTCAGCGATGTGATTCCTGATAAACAGGCGTTGCTAACGCGGAACTTCTGGGAAGAGCACAACACCTTGACGTCCGGTTCCTCGGAACACAAAGACGAGTCGCGCGATGGCGCGAGCGACCGATCACTCGCCGCCAGCACAACCGGACGTGTAACTACAGTAAAGCGTGAGTTCACGAGCAAAAACGATCTGCAACCACCGGCGCCGGATATTAATTGGAACTACGCCGCCATCGAGCGCCTCGATGCGGGTAATTTGACGACACATCTGATTGCGTTCAACCTCGGGAAGGCAGTGCTCGACCGGGATCCCGCATCCGATCTGTCATTACAGCCGGGCGATGTCATCAATGTGTTCTCTAAGGCCGACTTCGTGACTCCGCTTTCCGAACAGACGAGATACGTACGACTGGAAGGCGAAGTGAAGATGGCTGGTGTGTACTCGGTGCAGCCCGGCGAAACGCTCAGGCAGGTTCTCGAGCGTGCTGGCGGGCTGACCGATAAAGCTTACCTCTTCGGATCAGCCTTTACGCGTGAATCGACACGGAAAGATCAGCAGAAAAGGTTGAACGACTATATCGATCAACTGGAACGCGACATTGAGCAGAGTGCAGCAGCATTGCCCTCGAAGAGCACATCGCCGATGCAGGAGCAGAGTGCGCGGATGTCTCTCACAACCGAAAAAGAAGCATTGGAGAAGCTGCGAGCAACACCGGCGACCGGACGTGTTGTTTTGAATTTACAGCCCGACGCAAATGGCGTTAGTGCACTGCCGGATTTGCCGCTCGAGAACGGTGATCGTTTTGTCATTCCAAGCGCCCCGGCAACGGTCAACGTTATGGGCACGGTCTACAATCAGTCGACCCTGCTCTACAAAGAGAACTCGAGTATTCGCGAGTATCTCGATGAAGCCGGTGGGCCAACGCGGTTTGCAGACGAAAAGCATATCTTCGTGATTCAAGCCGATGGATCGGTGACCTCACGCGCGAATGGCGGGCACTTTTTGAATGAGCGAATTCATGCCGGCGACACAGTCGTGGTACCCGCAAATGTGTTGAAGACTTCAAAGATGCGCGCCGTGCTCGACTGGTCACAGGTCGTCAGCGGCTTGGGTGTGGGCGCTGCCGCCGTGAACGTTCTGAAGTAACAAAACCAATTCTAATGTGTAAAAGGCGGGACGGAAACGTTCCCGCCTTTTCTGCTTCCTGAGCGCAATTCGAACCCTGCGCGTGTCCTTCGGGTGACCTGGAATCGAGACTTTCGCCTCGGCCTCGGCACTAAATGATGTGCCTTGCTAATCAAGGCAGACGCATTGCTCGATTGAAGTCACACGGCGTTCGAAATGCAGATATTAAGTGATCAGTATTCCGGTTCAGAGAGCAAACACGCGCGATCCGGCGCGGTGAGCTTGCTTGCGGTGTACGAATCCAACGGTGCCGGAGCAGTATTACACGATTGTCTTGGTTCGGACGATGACGAGGTCGAATGGTCTCGCGTTGCGACCCACTCATGCTGGTCGAATTCCCCATTCAAGCGAGTCTTTGATTTTGTGTTCGCGTTCATCGCCGTGGTGCTGTTTGCACCCGTCATGCTGATGACAGCTTTAGCCGTTAAACTTTCGTCGCGAGGCCCAATACTGTTCAAGCAGACTCGCGTTAGCAAAGCCGGCTCGCAGTTCACCATCTACAAATTCCGATCGATGCGCGTCGAAAGAGATGCCGAAGGCCCTTGTGTCACAAAGGCGGGCGACAGCCGGCTGACCTGTATCGGCGGCACACTTCGACGTTTCAAGCTTGACGAGCTTCCGCAATTGTTCAATGTGCTCAAGGGTGACATGTCCATCGTCGGTCCCCGGCCAAAGGTGCCGCACCATCAGACATATGAATTGCGGTTCCGGCCGGGAATTACGGGCGCGGCCAGTCTGGCGTTCCGCAATGAAGAGGAATTGCTGCACCGGCTGCCCTCTGAAGCGCTCGACGCTTATCAGGTGCATGTGCTGATGCCTCTGAAAGCAACACTCGACCGGCGGTACATGA
>JAFARV010000861.1 GCA_019245255.1 Acidobacteriaceae bacterium
AGAACTCCATCTTCAGCTCAGCCTTTATTCGTTCGGTGAAACTGAACTGCTTAGCGAGCGCTATGCTTTCGTTGGAGAAGAATGGATTGCGCAAAGCGCCAATCACACGCGGTGCATTACCGGGTGAAAACAGTCCGGGAGTGGAAAACGCCGCGGCGTTAAAGACCGGAAGACCCTTGTAAATGTTGTTGTAGTTAACGTTTAGCGGCACACTCGGGCTGTAGTTTGCTCGATTACCACCGTTACCTAACGGGTCGCCCGGAGCACCCACTGCTGAAGCGACCGAATCCCCGTTGTAGTTGCCCAAGGGAGTGCCGGTCGAGTATTGTGCGATGACACTAACCTGCCATCCGCCGAGTACCTGTCCAACAACACCCTTCGTATTGAGGAAAGGTTTTCCCGGGCCGATTGGCAGCTCGTATGTTGTTGCGACGTTGATCAAATTCGGCTGATCGTTATTGTCTACCGTCCACTCTGCCTTCTGATTGTTCTTGTCCAACGGCCTGGCGGCAAACACCGTGAAGCCGGAGTTCGTGTCCGACATCATGCGCGAATAAGTATATGTCGCGAGGAAACTGAGACCCTGAGAAAATCGTTTTCTCATATTGCATTTGGAGCGAGTTGTAAAAAGAGGAGCCGTTGTAATCGAAATCGTTCTGAATGTCACTGTATTGCGGGAACGGCCGTAGCGCCTGCAGCACGCTCGCACCCGGTTGCTGCACGAGGAACTGCGGATAGGGTAGCGGGATCCCCGCTGCAGGGCCCGCTGTGGCATAAGGCTGTCCCAGCAGACTTCCCAACGAAAGGTATTGGTTACCCAATTGGTTAATGGGGTTCAACGCCGAAGGCAAGCGATTGGCGCGGTTTGCCACGTAAGAAACGGTCAGGAACGAGTTGAACGGCATCTCTCGCTGTATGCCTATATTCCACGCCAGCAAATACGGTGACAAACGGCTATCATTTGGATCAAAGGCGAATACGGTCGATCCAACGCCGATTCCGGGAGTGAAAGGTATCGCGCCCAACTGTGGGAGAATGCGCGTGTCCCAAGTGCCATAGCATGGAATATTGGAACTTAAGGACGGACAATTGAATGTGCCATTGAGAACGTTTCCATAGTTGACGGCTACTTTGTTAGTTCCGAATTCATAAGTTCCGCCGTTCAGGAAGTTAACGGAGAAGCCACCCTGGAGGACCATTTTGTTGGTGAGCTCGTAGGCAAAACCAAGTCTACGCCCGAAGTGCTTCCAGTTTATAGGCGCGCGAGTAATTCCGGCGCACCCGGAGCAGTTGCCGAACTTCGTGATGGCGCCTAGCAGACCGCCTGCTGCCGGATTCGAAATCTTCGGGTCGAAATATGCAAAATTGTTACTCTCTTCGTTAAAGGGGACCATGATGTCCCAACGCAGTCCAAGATTAAGGGTCAAGCGTGGCGTCATTTTGAAATCGTCCTGAATGTAGGGCGAAGCGTCAAAGTTACGCAGCTTTAGCTCAGGCGAGAAGTAACGCAGTGCTTCGTCCGCATCTCCGAGAAGGAAGCTTGCGAAAGAACTCCCCGTTGTGCCCGCACTCAATGTCGCTGGATTGGCGGTACTGAGACCACTGAACTGGAAGTCTCCACCACATCGCTGGCACTCATGATCATCCTGAAAGGCACGTCGAAACTCAATCCCGATGTTCAGTGTGTGTCTACCAATAACCCAGAGATAGTTATTGTCAAGGCTCAGGCCTAGCTTGCGGTTGATCGAGAAGGTTTCACCACCATTACCCGCACCGAAGTTATTCACATTGATTGGTGAGTTTGTGAATTCGATCCTGGGTAAATTCGACGATCCGGCAACGCCGGCGAACGCGAAATTGGATCCGAGCTGCGCATTGTACTCATCGTTGATTTCACCCATCCAGCCGCCGCCCAGCGTCACCACCAAATGCGGCGTTATAGTATTCGAATAAGTCAGGAAAAGCCCAGTTCCAATTCTCGGCTCTGTCTTTGCCCCTGATAGCGGATTCCCAACCGCGAAGTACGCATTGTTATCCACGGCAATCGAATTGTCCGTATCGCGCCATTCACTGAAGTGGATCGACTGGTTATCGGTGATGTTGTCGTCGACCGTGTAGCCCCAAGAGGTTTGCCGGTAAGGTGATGCTGTGATCTGTGACGTCAAGTTGTTCACTTGTCCGGGCAGAGTGGGATCCGGAATTTTCGGCACAATGGATTTCGCCAGCGGACTGAAGCAGCTCTGCGGGATCACATTCCCCGGAAATTGCTGACCGGCTTGCGATGCTATTATCGGGCACCCCGGAGGCGGAGTCCAGCCGGCTGTAGTGGCAGTTGCGAATTGCGGAACGTAGATCGGAATCTGATTTCCACTTGTGTCGGTATAGCCGCTAAAATCGCCCGTTTTCTCGGCCGCCGACGGGACGGTCATTTGAGCAAGCTGAGTAGCGTTGTTCCGATACCATTCACTACTCACGTGGAAGAACATTTTGTTCTTGAATATCGGGCCGCCGATGCTAAAGCCATAGTTGTGTTCCCTGTCGACCGGAGTCACGCCGCCGTTGCTGATTCCCGCCGCATCGAAAAAATTGTTGCGAAGAATCTCAAACCCGTCACCGTGGAATGTATTCGTTCCTGGAGTGAACTGATAATTCACCGCACCTTGCGCCAGCCCATACTGCGCAGAGAAAGTGTCACGCAGCACACGAAATTGGTTCACCATCTCGAAGGGCGGATTGATATTCGTCTGGTATCCTTGCGTCTCCGACTGAATAGCGACCACTCCGTTGAAGAGGACCTCATTTTGAAAATCCACACCGCCGTCGATCCGGTGGCTGAACGTACTTCCCGTAACGCCCGGAGCAAGGAAGATGTACTGGTCGATCTGGCGTCCGCGCGATGCGATAGTCAGGTTATCGAACGGGATCGCTGCTTCGAGTGCCGGCTCTAGCGTGGTACCCTGCTGTGGCTGTTCGGTATCTAACGTAATCAGGTTCGCTTGTACTTCTACGCTCTGCGAGGTATTCCCGGGCTGCAGAACAGGATTGACGGTCGCGATTCGGCCGACCTCAACGCCGATGCCCGTGTATACAGCGGCTTGAAAGCCTGACAGCTCGGCTTTAACGGTATAGATTCCGGGAATCAAATCGGTTACCTGAAACCCTCCGCTAGCGCCAGTCAGTGCGGTCTTCGATACTCCGGTAGCATCGTTTGTAACTGTTACTTTTGCATTCAGCACCACGGCGCCGGTTGCATCTGTCACCGTGCCCGTCATTTCGCTGAGAGTTTGTGACGACAGCCGCGACGGTACCAGGAGCAGCACGGCCGCCACCGCCAGCCCGGCCCCCAGCCAGTTTGGCCAAAGCCAACGCGTAAAAGGTGAAGAAACAAAGAGACCCCTCATATCGACTCCTTAAGACTCCTCGACTTGCAACCGGTAGAAGATTTCGGTTACACGCTTGGGTATCTTATACACCCGTCGGGGCTTAAATGAGTGAACGGAAAGTGAAATCGCTCTGAATCCCGCATAAATCCCAGTACGGCTCGGTCATGATATACTCCGACGCAATGCGTGATGACACGCAGCGGCGCTTGACTCCCGCGTTACCCGATGCGCGTGACCCGCGTGTTTCACCGGTGGCAGGATTGGTTTACCGTTTCGAGGGCGTCGAGGTCAGCTCTTCCCGAGGGTCCGTGACGCGAAATGGTGAGGAACATCACATACGGCAACAGTCGTTCCAGGTGCTCCTTCACCTGCTGCACGAGCGCGAGAGACTTGTCACCAAAGAGGAGCTGATCGAGAAGTTCTGGGAGCACACGGCGGTCACGGACAACGCGCTCGTCCAATGCATCGCCGATATCCGGAAGGTGCTGGGCGACGACTCGCGCCAACCCCGGTTCATCAGAACCATTCCGAAGGTTGGTTATCGTTTCGTTGCGGCGGTCGAGGTTGAGCGGCCGGAGGTGCCGCACAGTGCTCCCAAGGAACCCGCCCAGACCGCGGCTTTTCGGCCCGGCGTCATACACGAAAACCCATTGGGCAGAGCGGCAGCAGCGCTGAAGAATGGACGCATTCCCTTCTACATGACACTGATCGGCCTGACGGCGATTTTGGTCGTGTCGGTTGCGGTGCACTACTCGTGGGCGCGCAGTTCGGAAGTTACACTGCAGCCGATTTCCGGGGAAAAGCCTATCGCGGTGATGTACTTTGAGAACCAATCCAAGAGGACGGACCTGAATTGGTTGCGCGAAGGTTTAACGGACA
>JAFARV010000903.1 GCA_019245255.1 Acidobacteriaceae bacterium
AGGGTGCTGTCGCACTCGGGTTCCCGTTCTCGAAGGAGCCGATCGCAGGTATCCAGCCTATCGAGCAGATGATCGAGGATGGAGGGTTCGGGGGTGCTACTGCCCTGAATACTGTCGTTACTAATCACGGTTCGAGCCGTTGGAGAGACATCGGTGTGCACGTTGCTCCAGGTGAGGCCGCCCCTTCCCCGTTTGGAACGATGACACAACTAGTTACGCCGCTCTCGCTGAGCGGCTTCACGCCTGCAACCATCCGAACGTATGCGGCCCAGTTTCGAAGTCTGGGTTTTGAGCCACAAGAAGGAGTATCCGCAGGCTCTCCCATTTCTCACGACTTTTCCGGAAATGTCACGCCGGGGGCGATGATCAGCGTTCAGTTGCTGAGCGGGGACATGTCCATCGGCGCAGATGGGACCGTCACCTACGTCGATGGAAAGCGGGTTTACGCGTTCGGGCATCGGTTTCTGGATGTCGGGTCCACGGAGCTTCCGTTTGCCCGCTCAGAGGTGCTGGCGGTCGTGCCGACTCTGAACACCTCCTTCAAAGTGTCGACACCGAAAGAGTGGGTCGGAACCATACTGAGCGACAGAAGCACCACTGTCGCCGGCGAGATCGGGAGACCGGCACATACCATCCCTCTAGCAATTTCCGTTAAATCGGGGGTGACGGGGACCCATTCGTATCACCTGCAGGTGGTGAACGATCGATTCCTCACGCCCTTTATCGCTCAGACAGCGCTGTTCTCTGCAATCGATGCAACGGAGCGGACCATCGGCGCCGGGACCATCCGGCTCAATGAGCGCATCGAGTTCGAGGGCAGCATTCCGCCTTTGGTGTTGCGCGATGCCTTTGTAAGCGACAGCGCTCTGGCACAGCAGGTCGCCATGGATGCGGTTGTATCGCTCGGATTTGCGCTTGGAGCGGGGTTTCAGGATCTGCGAGTTAAAGCAATTACGATAGCGATTGAGCCCGAGGAGGCCAAGCGCCAGCTCTATGTTGCGCAGGCCTGGACTTCGGCGCACGAGATCCGTCCCGGCGAAACGGTAACGATAACGGCGCTGCTGGCTGGCGAAAACGGCTTTCAGACCAGTCGCTCGATTGAATACAAGGTGCCGATCGGAGCTCCGGCGGGGGCGCTGAATTTCACCGTAAGCGACGCGAATACCATCAATTTCCCCGAGTTTGCGGGCATGAATTCCGGTTCCGCAAAAACGGCGGCCCAACTGATCGACATGGTCAACAAGTATCGAGGGAGCCAGGCGGCGTACATTCGAGTGTGGCGAGCAGAACCGGCGTTCACGATTTCCGGGCCGAGTCCCGGAGGCGAACTCACCGATCCTCCGCCCTCAGTGATGCTGATTCTGGCCGATCCGTCGATGTCGCCCACCAGCAATGCGGCGCAAGTCACCACGCGAGGGTCCGCTGTTGCAGAATTGACCATACCGGTCGAAGGCTATGTGATTAGCGGCGCTCGAACGGTTCAGGTGGAAGTCAAAGAGTAGACAGGGTGAAGATACGATTTGTGTTAGCGTTTTGCGCGCTGGCAGCGAGCGCGCGTGCCGCAACCAGCACCACTTGGGAGGTGAACGGATTCACCGATCTGCTGAAGGGGCGCATCTCCGGGTTATCGCTCGGCGTCACAGGGAACCTGCAGTTGGGGCCATCACTTCAAGCCAGCGCAACTCTTAACCAGCCTGCACTGTGGAGCGTAGCGCCGGCTCCCGGTGGTGGCGTGTACGCGGCAACGGGAAACGCGGGAAAGCTTTTCCGAGTGGATGAGGACGGCAAGGTTTCGGCCGTCTGGTCGGCACCCGAAGCCGAGCTCTTTGCGGTGTGTGTGGACTCAAAGGGCCGAATCTATGCCGGGAGTTCCCCCGGCGGGGCATTGTACAGGATCGACAACGGGAAAGGAACGGAAATCTGGCATTCGCCCGCCAAATACATATGGACACTAGCCCCGGCATCCGATGGCAGCGTCTTTGTCGCCACTGGGGAGCCCGGCAAGGTTTTCCGGGTCCAGCCGGATGGCAAAGCCGAGCTGTTTTACGACACCGGGCAAATGAATGTCACCTCAATGGCAGTGGCGTCAAACGGACACGTGTACGTAGGTACAGATCCGAACGGCTTGCTATATGACATTGCGGGTCCGGGCAAAGCGACTATCCTCTACGACTCAACTCTTCCCGAAATCCGGGCCATTGCTCTGGCGGCCGACGGGACGGTTTATGCCGCTGCCATGGGCGGCGCGGTATCAACACGGACCGGAGCCACGCCGTCGGCGACAACTGTCACGCCCACGGCTGTGACAACGACCGCACCTACGGTAATTACTGTGACGGAGGCAGCTACCTCGGGAGATCAACCGAGTGCCGCGCCTCCTGGTTCGCAGCCAGCGACTGGAACGTCAACAAGCTCCGCAGCAACGACAGGGGCGACAACCTCAGCGGTGACCGAAGTGGCGGGCGTCGAGAAATCGGCGATTTACAGGATCAGCCCCGAACACGTTGTCGAGACGCTTCGGAGTTCAAAGGAAGACAATGTCTACGATCTGCTGCTGGACGGCGACGCGGTTATTTTTTCGACCGATGTTCGTGGCAGGATCTTTCGCCTGGCAAACCACAGCACAACTTTGATGGCCGAGCTTGCCGACGGCGAGACCACGCGATTACTTAAGGTTGGCGACATGCTATACGCCGCGATGAGCAACCCCGGACGCCTGTTCGCCTTGGGAGCGGCAGGATCCAAGCCCGGTTATTACGAATCGCAGGTGCATGATTCCACTTCCGTCGCGCGGTGGGGCCACCTGCGATGGCACGGATCAGGCACCGGGGTCGTTTTTCGAACACGGACC
>JAFARV010000912.1 GCA_019245255.1 Acidobacteriaceae bacterium
CCCTGTCACTACTTTTGTCACTAGTCGCAAATGCGAGTGCGCGCCGTGGCAAAGGGGCTGCTGGCCGAGTCGCATACATCCTGTAATTATTTCGGGTATTATGCAAAATAGATGAGGCGGACGGAATCGAGCCAAAACCTCTACGAGGTCGCGGAGCCGCAGTACGGTTTCTTCACGACGAAGCAGGCCATTGAGGCAGGCTATGACGAGTCGAAACACGGGTACCACGTGCGCGCCGGTAACTGGATTCGGGAGCACCGCGGGGTGTACCGGCTTCGCAATTTTCCGCAACCGGAGCGCCCCGACCTGATGCTCTGGTTCCTCTGGTCGCGAGGCCGCGATGACGTACCACAAGGCATCTACAGCCACCAGACTGCCCTATCTCTTTACGACCTCTCCGACATAAATCCTGCCAAACTGCACATGACCGTTCCCAAACATTTCCGGCGGAACTCGGCCATCCCTAAAGTCCTCGTCCTCCACAAAGCGGACCTTGACACAGGCGATTCGCAGGACATCGTCGGGGTGCGAGCCACTACGCCCCTGCGGACAATTTCCGATTTGATTTCCGAAGGCAAGACGGATCGCACGCTCCTGAAACAAGCGATCACAGAGGGCTTCGGCCGCGGCCTGGTGACTCGCCGACAAATCGAGCGTGGAGATGTTCCATCCGAAGTGCGCGCCGAGATCGATTCACTTATTGAGGAAGGCGCAGGTGCCAAGCGGTAAGGCTTACAAAACGTCCCAGGCGCTTCGAACGGCTCTTGAAGCGAGATTGCTGCAAGTCGCAAAACGGACAGGTACCGACCTACAACGGCTGCCGGCGGCGCGTTGCGTTCGACCGTTTGCTGGCGCGCATGTTCACCGACACTGTACTCACTCCTTCCTGGTATCTGAAAGGCGGCTATGCGATAGAGCTCAGAATTGAGACTGCCCGTACGACGAAGGATATCGACCTCTCCATTGCTGCGAGAGAGGCGATCACTCCCGACTCATTGCACCGTATGGTCGATGATGCAGCGTCACTCGATTTGCCCGACGGGTTCGTTTTCCAAATCGGCGAGTCCATTCTGGACCTCGACGCCGCACCGCAGGGCGGCAGCCGATTTCCCGTTCAGGCCAGAATGGCCGGCCGGCCGTTCGTAGGGTTTCATTTGGATATCGGGATCGGTGATGAACTCATCGAGCCGACCGATCGAATCGAGGGGGAGGGGTGGTTTGATTTCGCTGGTCTCCCTCGACCCGCGTTCCGCATGATTTCGCGAGAGCAGCAGTTCGCCGAAAAACTCCACGCGTACACGCGTCCGCGGCTCGATCGTGACAACTCGCGCGTGAAGGATCTTGTGGATTTGCTACTCCTGATGCAGACCGAAATGGAGCGACCCCGTGTTCGGGACAGCATCGAGAAGACGTTTGCTCACCGCGCGACCCATTCCCTCCCGCTCGACCTTCCGTCACCACCAGAATCATGGCGCGTCCGGTTTCAAGAGTTGGCGACAGAATGTAATCTCGATGTCGATATGGAATCGGCAGTGAAAACCGTGGCCAGGTATGTGAGATTTTCCGATTGATCGCCAGTAACAGCCCACCACCTCACTGAAGAGAGCCCGGTCTTCGATTTGCCTCGGATTGTTCGTTATCCGTGGTGGGCTCGGCTGTCCTTGCCTTCTCCTCCAGATAAGGCGCGAGTTTCTGACCGGCAAGTTGGATGTCGCGTTCGTCCGTGATGTCGTAACGGTCGAACATGCTTCGAGTCTTATGGCCGCTTATTCGCATAGCTTGCTTTTCAGGGATACCCGCTCGGATCATGTTCCGGACGGCCGTTCGTCGCAGATCGTGGACCAGCAAACCAGGCACTTTGGCACGTTGTCTGGCTTTATTCCACGCGGTTTTCACTTCGCTGATGCCCGCGCCTTTCCACGAAACGATGAACGGGCAATCCTTTTCTCGGGCCGCATAGGCCATGTCCAGCCAACCCCTTAACTCGCCATAAAGCGGTGCCACCCGAGCCTGCTTCGCCTTCGTTTGCTTTCTCTCAAGTCGGATAAGATTAGTATTCCAATCAACCTGATCCCAGCGCAGCTTCAGGATCTCACCGCGACGCATCCCGAGATGGTAGCCGATGACCAGAATTAACCGCTGATGGTCCGGCAGCTCGTTCCGAAATGCAAGGTATTGATCGTGCTCCAGGAAACCCTCACGAACGTTGTCTTCTTCCAACATTTCAATCTTGGGCGAAGCGTACACAAGCGGTGGCAGCGCGTTTGTGCCCAAGGTGTACGCGCGACGGAGCGCTTCCAGCCAGCGGTTGATCGTCGCGTTGGCGTATCCTGCCGTCTGCTTTTGCTCGATGAAGCGGTCGATCGTCGCACTCGTTATTGCGGAGGCTTTGAGTTTTCCAAACGCCGGTTTGAGGTGAAGGCGAACGTATCCGTCTGCCTGTTTATAACTGTGGCGCTTCTGCTTGCGCTGATCCGCGAGATAGAGATCGAGGAGATCACCGACCGTTGCCGTGCCGGAAGAGATCTGGCGGTTATCGATTTCCGAACGACGTTGGTTTAGCAGCCTGATGGCGTCGTTCTTGACGGTGGACTTCGAAGACTCATACCTGGGCTGTTGCTCGCCCGGCGCGTAGTATTTGATCCACCAAATCTTGCCTCGGAGATACGGTTTGGCAGTTCCACGTTCGCCCTTTGGCATGGCACATCGCCCTCTACAGCCCTTCGCGCTTGGCTCGATCAATATACCTATCGAGATCGCGCCGGTCAAATCGGAGTTTCGTGTCGATGCGGACACATGGGATATCCACGGCAGCCTTGTGCCTCAGCGCGTGAGGCGTCATCCCCAAGTACTTCGCGGCTTCCTCCACGTCCATCAGTCGCTGAGACATCGTAGACATACGCGAGAGCTTCATTACGACAGCCTCCGCGATGGCCTCGATCATGGCATCACCAGGGCTCACGCGCTGTCTTCCTTCGTCGTAGTCCTGGATCGCAGAGATCTGACGAGTTGCAGCGCCCGGACTCATGAGCGGCCCCCATTGGCGCACGTTTTCAGTTCGTCGTCAACGGACCTAATCGGTCGAGCCTTGCCGTTCATTGCGGGCGCGCGAAAACGCTGCTGAAAGCGCCGGTCTGCATTTTGGAGCCGATCCAGTGCGTCGAGCAATTCAAGACCGGCTTCACGCATTTGATCCGTGCGCGGCGCGAACTCCTCAATATGTCGAATGGCAAATCTGATTCGGTCGATCGCCACACGCGCCTGATACGCGAGCTCATAATCTAAGGCCGTGGATCGCGACTGAACCTCCGCCTCGATCATCTGCACAACCTCCTGCATCACCTTTGATGACATGAACCCTCCAGGTTCCGCTTACCTACTTGATTTGCCGTCGATTGGGTCTCGCTCTCGCGCGATGCCCGCAGACGAGAGCAAGGTTTGCGACGCATGAGGCGCCGGCGACGGCCAGTAGGAAAACCCGTTCTGACCGCGAGTCCGATCCCGCTGCGCCGGACCTCCCGCTGTCCCTCACAAGCGTGAGCCCGATTGCCGCGACCGCAATGAAGCTTGCCACCAGTCCGACTATCCGAATCTTTCCGGTCAGATCTGTCCTATGCGGCATGTTTACCCCCAAGCCATTCCTTCAGCGCGCTGTTTGCCAGTGCTGTGACCGTGCAGCCACGTTGCTTGGCCACAGAGCGGAGGCGGTCGTTCGCCGAATGGGAAATTACAGCCGTTATACCCCGGCCTCGACCGGATTCTGCCGACTTCAACTCGATAGCAGCAAAATCGGCCGCGTTCAACGCCTGGTCTATATAGCGGGAGAGTTCGCCGTGGTAGCGCATCATCGTCCGCAGGCGATCATTCACTTCCGTCGTCAATCGAAGAAACAGTCGCACCTTTTCCCTCCTCACATTCCTGTCCTTACTGGTTCAGCGAATCGGGCTGTACCCAGTTGTGGAGAAGCTGCTTCGGCGCTGAAGCTGTCCGGGAGGCTGAAGCGGAAGTGGGTTTGCCTCCATCGGCTGATACGGTGCGTCGAACAGGATGTCGCGGTTTACACGAACTGTGAATTTGTACCCCGCCGGAACCTTGATCGTTGGCTGTACGTTCAGATTGCGCCGAGTAATCAATGCTCCGGTTTGGCTCATCTCACGGCCAACCGCCGCGCTCGCTGTATCAGTGACGCTCGGATACGTCAGAGCGCTCTGTGTATTCCGCTGAGATAGATCGAACGCGGCGGAAAAAGCGCTCGTCAGCGCCGCGAACCCGAACAGGCGCTTATAGTGATGGTCCACGTCATAACGCAGACCCGAGTTGCCGTGTGCGTCGAGTCCGACCATGCCGTTGATGTTCACGGACGAAGCATTCGGAAAGATGATTCTGTCCCAAATCACTTGCACACCATCCTGTCCATATGAAATCCGCGAGTCGTACCTCCCGACCAGGCGGGAACCCTGTGGAACCAGCAGATATCGCCCCGTGGCAGTATCGAACACGTTGGAACTTATGAGCGCCTTGATTTCGCCCGGAAGGTCCGAATTGAGGCTTTGTTCGAGAACGGCTGGAATCTCCCACCCTGCTTTGATTTCGTACGCGCTCAGCGGTGCGGTTCGCGTCGAGCGCAGGTAGTCGTCTGTCTTCTGCTGCTGAGCTGCTTGCACAAAGGATGCCTTTGTCGTCTGCATGTTCTGTGCGTCGTACTCGGAATCGTTTCGCACGCCACCGCTTGCCAAAGCCGCCAACCGCCCCGCGCCAGAGTTGGGTGGATTCATCGCGCGCGTAAGCGCAGCGACGTTGGCGAGATCGTCCCTGCTTTGCATGTCGTCAGGGCCGGCAAATCCAGACGAGCCGGAGGTTCCGGTACGAATACCAGTTGGGGCCACCATCGCTTCCTGCTGGCGTTGGTATGCGGCAGCGATCCGACGCTCTTCCGGTGATGGTTCCGTCGAGGCTGGAACGCTCTGCGTCCGCGGGTAGGCAGGCTGGCGGACCACAACACGATCCTGATAGGGCAAGCAGGGCTGTACAGTTTCGGGATTAAAGCGAAACGGCTGGCCGGTGCGCGGATCGTAGCCGCACGACGCGGTTGGGCCCCGATGGCGATGATTGCGCCTGCTTTCCGGTATCCGGCGGTTGAAGCCGGTTCGGATCGTCCTTGATCAGCGGCGCATTGCCTGAGGGAATCTCCTTCTCGACTTCACTCGCGGATGCCGTGGCCGGAAGAACGCCTTTGGGAATGCTAGCGTCGTGAGCCGATGCTTGCGCGTGCACCTGTCGCCGGTATCCGCCATAAGCGAACGCCAGGAGCAGTCCGAGCGCCACGGCACCGACCGCAGCACCCGCACGCTTGCTGACTGTAACGGATGTCTTCGGCTTAGGGTGAATTTCGAGGCCAGCGGGGGCTTCAATTGGCTTCACCTCGGGTGCTTTGTTGTCGGGATTATCCTTTGGGGTGCTGCTCACGGGTAATCTCCACTTTCTGGGCTTTCTTGCCAGCTCCGAGCACCAGCCGGGCTCGTTCGAACAGGCGGTCCACAATGTACGTCTGCTGCTGCACCCGATAATTGGTCATCTCGCCCTTGCCATCCGACCCGACGACCAAAAGCACCGGGGCTTCCAGGTTTTGAATTCCAGGCCGCATCTGGATAAATGTCTTGGCACCATCGTCGAAGACCCGGACCGGCCGGACTTCCTCCGTTCCACCGGTGACCCTGTAATCGAAGTTCAGCTTGTCTGCGGTGATCATTGCCGATAGCAGGTGAGCTTCCCGCTTAGTCTGCTCTGCTTGCGCACGCTGTGCGAGGAGGTGTTGTTGCCATCGTTCGCTGTTTTCCTCCTCGGGATAGCTGAAGGCTGCGCGGGCAATGTAGTCCGTCGGCTTCGAAACAAGCCGCAGGTAATACGCGCGCCTGTCTGTTGTAATGAGGAGGTTCGTGTCGAGGCCCGGCTCTTGCGGCTTCAGGACGATGACTGACGTGGCGCCTTCACCCTGCCCGTACATGGCGGGCGACACATTCCAACGCACCGAATCGCCGATTTGCGCTTCGCCGGTGATGTGCTCGCCAGCCTGCAACTCGATAATGCAAATCCGGAGCGGCGCGCAAACGATGATCGGCAAACCCGCGCCGTAGGCGTATAGCACACGCCCATCCGCGCCGGCGGCCGGGGTGTTGTGCGCCACTCGCCAAGATTCGCTTACGCGCACAGCTTCGAGCGCCGTTGGGTTGAACGGA
>JAFARV010000041.1 GCA_019245255.1 Acidobacteriaceae bacterium
ATCGCTATATTCGCGGACCTTCTCCCGGTTCAGCTTAACGCCCAATCCCGGTCCGTCCGGCACAGCAATCGAGCCGTTTTCATAACGCATCAGCCCGCCCTCAATCACGTCGTCGGTCAGGTGATGATAATGCGCGTCTGCTGCGAACGAAAGGTTTGGAATCACCGCGCCCAGGTGCAGCATGGTCGAAAGTTGGATCCCCAACTCTCCTGAGGAATGGACTGCCACGCCCAACTGAAACGTCTCGCAAACACTCGCGGCTTTGATGCAAGGCCGGATGCCGCCCCAGAACGTTGTATCGAGCAGAATGACATCCACCGCCGTATCCAGAACGTTCGCTGCAAGCTGCTCGAAGTTGACCACCACCGTGTTGGTTGCGAGCGGCATTCTCACCTTCTCCCGCGTGCGCCGCATCCCGTTCATCCCATACACCGGATCTTCGAGATAGTCGTTGTTCAGATCTTCAATCGCCTGTCCGAAACGGATCGCCTGCTCCGTGGACCAGACACCGTTCGGATCGAAACGCACCTTGTCTTGAGGAAACGCCTTCGCCAGCGCTCTATAAACTTCCAGTTCGTAATCCGGCGGGAACACCCCTGCCTTCAATTTGTGACTCGTAAACCCGTACTGCTCTTTGAATGCTTTGGCGCAGTTCACTACCTGCTCTGGAGTGCGGATCTCCGCTTCGCCCGTTCCCGGATTCGCATACCGGAAGAAGATGTAAGACGCGAACGGCACGCGATCGCGAAGCTTCCCGCCGAGAATCCGATGCACCGGCACATCCCACGCCTGCCCGAGAATATCGAGACACGCAAACTCGAGTGCCGCCAGCACCTGCGTCCGGTTGTTGTACAGCGAGGCAGTCGGATTCGCCACTACGAAGCGCATCTCTTCGAGCCGGCCCGGGTCGTGCCCAACCAGATAACTCTTGAGAGCTCGGAAAACGGCTTCAGCCGATTCACCACCGCCACCCATCTCACCGAGCCCTACGATTCCGTTATCGGTCTCCACCTCCACAATCGTCCGCACGAAGCGTCCCCAATGACACCCGTTCGCGTGCCGCAAAGCGGCGTGCAAGGGCACCGTCACGGTCGTCGCCCGTATGTCCGCGATCTTCATACTTTAGTTCGACGTCGCAACCATATCACAATGCCGTCCGAAGGTACTCACATACGATAATGGCTCCCAGTACGACTTGGCGATTGACACGATACGCGAAAGGCAGTATAGTTCGAGACGCATATTAAATGCGGCAGGTCAATCTGAATCAGCTCGCGGCGGCGTCGAGCGAGACGGCCCGCGACATTAATCGCAGAATTGTTCTGAATCTCATCAGAAGCCGCCAGCCTCTCTCGCGTGCCGATCTGGCGCGCTCATCCGGCCTGCAACGCAGCACGGTCTCACTCATTACGGAAGAACTCATCGCGGAAAAATGGGTTGTTGAAGGTTCGCTCGGACGTCTGCCCCGAGGGAGACGGCCCACGTTCCTGCAACTCAATGACAAACGAGCTGTCATCTGTGTCGATATCCGCCCTTCCCAGGTCACTTTCGCTGTAGGCGACGTAAATGGCGGTATCAGTTCTCAGAACATGATAAACACCCCCGCTACTCCCGCGGACGCCATCGCTGAAATACTTTCTCGGGTTCGACAGCTTGTGGCAGAGAGACCCGACACGCCCTTCGAGGGAATCGGCATCAGCGTCCCCGGACGCATCGATCCGGCCACATACCAGCTCATGTTCGCGCCAAACTTGAAGTGGCCGATTACGGATTTGAAGACGCCGCTCGAGCAAGAAACCGGGCTGGAAGTTGAGCTCGAGAATGCGGCTAATGCGTGTGCCTTGGCGGAACTATGGTTCAGTCAACCCGATGCTATCCGTGATTTGGTCGCAATTACCGTATCTGAGGGAATTGGCACCGGAATCATCGCGCACGGGCAATTAATTACCGGCAGGACCGGCATGGCCGGTGAGTTCGGGCACGTCCCGCTCGACCCTTCGGGCCCGCTATGCACGTGTGGCAATCGGGGTTGTTGGGAAGTGCTCGCCTCCAATCGCGCCGCCCTTCGCTACTATTTCGAATCGCTTGAAGCCGACACCGAACGAATCACGGACACCTTCGGCTTTCCGCAATTGTTGGCTCTTGCCGAACAAGGCGACGTGTCCGCCAATCGCGCACTTACGCGCATGGCCACGAACCTGGCGCGCGGGACCCGCATGGTCGTCGCCAGTCTTGCGCCGGAATTGATCGTTTTCATCGGCGAATTTACATCTGCCTGGAACAAATTTCGGCACGTCATTGAAGCGGAGGTGCAGGCGCAAAGCATCTCCGCCGCGCCGCCGCTGCTTCGTACCGGAACCGATGGCGCGACCGCGCGTGTGCGTGGCACCATTGCCGCCGTGTTCCAGAAACATTTCGGGGCTCCCGCTCCGGCCTTACCGCAACTCTAATCACTTCAGGGGGTAGTTATGTCTCATTCGCACAGCCACGTCTTTAGGCGCGGTCTGCTCTTTCGGGGCGTCATCGCGTTGTCGCTGGCGCTTCCATGGTTAGCCGTTACAGACCTTTCCACGCGACAGGGAGTTGCGCAGGTACTCTACGGCTCGTTAACCGGCAATGTTACCGATCCCTCCGGAGGAGGAGTTCCAAACGCAGACGTAGACGCCGTCAATACCGATACCGGCTTCACGAAACACGGTACAACGGATGCACAAGGCGTCTATCTGCTAAGCGATCTTCAGCCCGGACCGTATC
>JAFARV010000204.1 GCA_019245255.1 Acidobacteriaceae bacterium
GCATTGCGTTGCGCATCACCCGGAATCCGCCGTCGCCATTTTCCGGTGGTGCCGTGATGTGGTGGGCATCGGCACTCATTCCGTAGCCAGCGACCTCGGCCAGAATCTGTGCTCCGCGTCTTTTTGCGTACTCAAGCTCCTCGAGGATAAGAACGCCCGCGCCTTCGCCAACTACGAAACCATCACGATCGCGATCCCAGGGCCGGCTTGCGCGCTGCGGATCATCATTGCGAGTCGACAGCGCTCGCATGGCCGCGAATCCACCAATGCCCATGGGTGTCACACAGGCTTCGCTTCCGCCGCAGATCATCACATCGGCATCGCCGTGTTGAATCAGACGGAACGAATCGCCAATTGAATGGGCGCTTGTGGTACAGGCGGTCGCGGTAGCCGAATTGGGCCCCTTAGCGCAATATTTGATAGACACATAGCCGCTGGCGAGGTTCACGATGCAAGAGGGAATAAAGAAGGGCGACATGCGGCCTGGCCCTTTTTCGAGCAGCACTTTGTGCTCGCGCTCGATTACTTCGAAGCCGCCGATGCCGCTGCCGATATACACACCGACGCGCTCTTCAACTTCCGGACTCACGGTGAGGCCGGCACTCCTTACTGCGAACTGCGAAGCCGCCATCGCAAACTGGATGAAGCGGCCCATCTTTTTTACGTCTTTCTTGTCGACGAAGTGGAGGGGGTCGAAATCTTTTACCTCGCCCGCGATGCGGCAAGTGAAGTGTGTTGCATCAAACTGCGTGATCGGGCCAACCCCACTCTTTCCGGCAAGCAGCGCCGACCAGCATTCTTCGGTGCCGGTACCTACACAACTCAGCAGCCCGACACCGGTGACAACGACTCTTCTCGGCAAATTGTTCCCTCGCAGCAGCGCCCTCTCGCTGGTAATGGCAGGCGAGACAGGATGTGGCTGCTACTTCTTCTTTGATTCGATGTAGTCGATCGCGTCTTTGACGGTCTTGATCTTTTCGGCGTCCTCGTCGGGAATGTCAAGGTCGAATGCTTCTTCAAACGCCATCACGAGTTCGACAATATCGAGCGAGTCTGCTCCCAAATCGTCAACAAAGGACGCGCTCGGATCCACCTGGTTCTCGTCAACACCCAGCTGCTCAACGATAATCTGTTTTACTTTTTCTGCTACTGACATTCATTCGTCTCCTGTGTTCGAGTACGCATTCAGCCCCGGCAAACCTTCCCGGTCCAATTCACTAAGCTACATCATCGATTGAAGGTAGAAGCGTCCGGCGGAACTCCGGGGCTGCGCGGGATGCAACCCCAGATTTTAGCAACCGGAAGAAGCCAACTGTTGCCGGTCGCGGCCGGCATTCCACGACGGATCATTCATTTCTATCATCCCGTTACCATGTAGATTGCCGCCTGCACCCGGCCGTGTCCTATACCTTCATGGGTTTGCTTCGAGCCCGGGTTCCCGTAAGGCCAGCTTTTTTCGCACGCGCTTGGAGGAGCTTGGCTATCGTGTGGAAGTCCCGGATCTCGCCCAAGGGCAGTTTGAAACTTTGACCATTACCGGGCAGTTGAACGTCGCGACCCGCACGCTGAGCGGGCAACCGGCTATCCTGATTGGCTCCAGCCTGGGCGGCTACATCGCCTCACTGTATGCCGCCAGACATCCTGAGGTACGATGCCTGATCCTACTTGCGCCCGCCTTTGATTTCCATAATCTCTGGATTTCAGAGATGAATCCGGCCGAACTCGCACAATGGAAGCAAAATGGAACGCTTAGCGTCTTTCATTATGGGGCGGGGCGTAACCTGCCGGTAAGTTACGGACTGCTGGAGGATGCGGCAAAGTACGAGCCGTTCCCCGATGTCCGGCAGCCGGTTTTGATTTTTCACGGAACGCGGGATAAATCGGTTCCGTTGGAGTATTCGATTCGTTTTCAGAGTAAGCACCCAAACGCCTGCCTGGTTCAAGCTGAATCCGGTCATGAACTGACGGACGTACTAGATCTTATATGGGACGAATGTAAAAAGTTTTTGAGCGATCCTCAACGCGTAAACCGAGTGATAGACTGAGGTTACGCGTCGGATTGCAGATGTTTGGTGCAACCCTTGTGTTTCGTCTTACGTCCAGACTTGCGAGCCATTTACGCGTAGCTAGGCCCCTCCGGAGTAGTGTGGCGTGACCAGTGAACAGCTAGATAAGGAAATCATGGAGCATCAAGAAGCCGCCCAGCCAGACACGCATCTGGACAGGCTCCTGATCGGAACCGATCTCGACGAGCCGTGGTACAAATCCATTGTTCGCGGCATTCGCGAGGCTCTGAATCCGCCGAAGCTCCCCCCGCTCGAGATTACGTCGACGCCAGTCGAGGGCACCTCATTGGGCGACATACAGGCGGTCGAGGTCCCCTGGTACAAGTCCCTGATCCAGAATGTCAAGGATCTGATCAACCCGCCGAAACTGCCACCGCTCGAAGTGACCTCGAAGCCGGTGGAAGTGAAGAGCATCTGGGGCGCGTATGGCGGTGGCGAAGGCCGTTCGGTCGGGGCATCCGTTCTGATTCACGTCGGCGTGGTGGGACTGTTGCTGTTGATTTTTCAGAGCCCGCAGATGAAGAAGATGGTGCAGAAGGTGAGCGAGGTGTACTTCGTGCCGCCTTATAAACCGAAGCTGCCGCCAGCGGCGCAGAAGGCGGGCGGCGGTGGTGGCGGTGGGATGCACGAACCCAAGCCTGTTGTTCGCGGTGAAGCTCCCAAGCCGGCGCTGAAGCAGTTTATGCCTCCGGCGCTGGCGGTGCCGAAGCCGAAGCTGCCGCAAGTTCCGACCATCACAGCTCCCGCTCCGCCCATTCTGGCGGATAACTACGGCGATCCGCTTTCGAAGGCGCTGGATGTGTCTGGCGGTCCGGGTTCGCAGGGTTTCGGGCAGGGCCATGGCGGAGGAATCGGTTCGGGCAATGGCGATGGCTACGGTCCGGGCAGCGGGCATGGTACCGGTGGGGGTGCGTACCGTATCGGTGGCGATGTGTCCGCTCCGCAGATCCTCAGCAAAGTGGAACCGGAGTACTCGGAAGAGGCCCGGAAGGCGAAATATCAGGGAACGGTTGTCCTGTCGATCGTGGTCGACGAGCACGGCATGCCGCGCGATATCCGGGTCATTCGCCCGCTTGGGCTCGGTTTGGATGAAAAGGCCATCGAAGCGGTACAGCACTGGCGCTTCCGTCCGGGCATGAAGGGCGGTCGTCCTGTGGCCACGCAGGCCAGCGTCGAAGTTAACTTCCGCTTGCTGTAGACGCTGGCGTCGCAGCCCGCTAGGATCCTGATCGCGCATTCACCCGCTGCGAATCCCTATCGTGCTCGGTTTGGCGGTGCTCTGCCGCCTTCTCAATTTCTGAATTCATTTCTCCGCCAATCAAAATGGCGCCGTTCGTCAGGTACAGCCAAAGCATCAGCATCACAGCGCTGTTGAGATGTCCGTAACTGAGCGCGTAGTTGTTTACGTGCTCAAAGTAAAATCGGATGCACAGCGTCGCGATTATCCACAACAGCAAGGCGCAAGCTGCACCCGGTGTGCTCCACATCCACCGATGGTCTCGAAGGTTCGGAGCAAAACGGTAGACAACGGCGAATGAAAAGGTAAGCAGTCCAATAACTATCGCCCATTCCAAAGCACGGACACCCGCCGCGGCCGCATAAAACGAAAGGTGCTGGTGGAAAAGCCGCTGTTCAATTGCGGTGCCGGCAAACAGCAGAACGAATGCAACAGATCCGGCAAATGCCAGCGCTACTGTCAGGCCAACAATTGTGATCCCGACCTTCCACCACGGGCGACGCTCTTCGACTTCATACGCGATGTTCAAACCGGAAACGAGCGCCCATGTTCCGTTCAGGGCGGCCCACAGTGCACCTGCGCACACAGTCACAAATTGAAATCCCAACGGAAGTCGCCGGTCCAGCTCGCTTGTCATCTCTTGCATTAGCCAGGATGCCTGCTCAGGAAGAAACTCGTTTGAGACTCCGACGATCGTACTTCTTAAATTTGGGCCGGCCAACGGAACGCGTGAGGCGAGGGTCAAAAAAATCAGCAGGGAAGGGAAGATGGCGAGAAAGTGATAGAAGGCCATGCGGCCGGCCTGACCGAACGCAGCGTCCTGCCAGCTCTCGGCCCAGGTTCGCCGTACGAGCTCACGGACCCGAAGTCCACCCAGAGTCCACATATCGG
>JAFARV010000101.1 GCA_019245255.1 Acidobacteriaceae bacterium
TTGCCGTCCAAAATGGTTGCGCCGGGCAGATACACGCGCAGCCAGAGTATGAAGTTGCCTGTGGGCGCTGGCAGCCAATTGGATTCATGGCCGGCCGGAGCGGCATTCTGGATGTAGATCTCGACGGAGCTGTCGGCATTCGGAACGAGGCCGGAGCGGTCGCTGACGCTGTACCGGTGGATCCGATTCCCCACGAACTGATTTCGCGCATTGCCCATGGTGAGCGACCAGAACGCACGGTTCGGCGGGAGTTGTCCTGCCGGAAAGTGCATGATGTAATCGTGCTGGCCGGAGAGCTTTTGACCCGCGCTGTCTACTTTCGTTCTCCAGTACATGGCCTCTTGCGGTACGTTTATTGGGCCAGGGAATTCACTGGCACATGCGGCTCGTAAGAGCACGCCGTTGCCGGGTTCGCCGCATCGGAACATGGTGGACCAGCCATTGACCTTTGTTACGTAGGCGTGCGCGATGATCTGGAACGTGATGAACGCCAGCACGCCGCCACTGATGACTCCTTGCACTATGTCCGTGACGATGTTCCTCGGCCCGAGGGTCGCGAGCAATCTGAAACCACCACTGCGATCCTGCGAACGACTTGGCTGATGTCGACGCAAGTAAATCATCACGCGGCCCATAACAAACCCCAAAACCAGGGAGACGGCAATCCACCGGATCATATCGTTCATATCTCAATCACCGCCCACAGTCGCGCTACGATCTGGCTGAGGTTCAGAAAGTCATACGTGATGCTTTGGGACGTCTTAAGGAGCCGATCGAGATAGCTTCCTGGAACGGCGACCTGCTCCGTCTGGCAGACTTCGATCACCGATTGCCCACGAGATTGAATCGACATTTTCCATATATCCGTAACGGACATCCGCTACGGATATATTATCACTTTTGTGGAATTTACGTTGTTGGAGGTGCTACTGCGCAATGCACGCTGACGTTTATGGAAACGCCGGTGCGCGTGTTGTTCGACGCCTTGAACACTCCCGTCTATTTCACCGAAACGGGGGAGTGACCGGGACGATCTCCGGGGTCTCGAGAGCAGAGGATCGCGAGGACAGGCAGCAATAGGAAAGATGAACTGCCGCGCGTTTCTACCGACGTACTGCTAAGTGCAACGAGTCCAACCGGAGAGTCCGACGCGTACTCGACCCGCGTAATGTCCAAAAACAAGCGGCGACCTTGCTGGTCTTGAAATCAAAGAATCGACAGCTAATGATAGCCGCACCGCTTCGACTTGTCTATTTAGCCATCCACATGCACGTTACACCGGCGCGCCACGCTAGGTGATTTCGCAGCCTCGCCGGGAAGTTCGAAGTTCCGCAGGAGCATGCGACGAAGATCTCGCCCAAGGCGCTGTTCTATTCGTCGCGATCCCGTGGCGCGGGATTCATAGATTCGACGGGATTTCTTTATCTACTCGTGTCGCAGTGCCGTCATAGGATCGATCCGCGAAGCTCGCCAGGCCGGCGCCCATCCCGCCATAACCGTACACGCGACCAGAATCAATCCGGCAGTCGCAAACGCCGCCGCATCATGAGGCGCCAAGCCCCATAGGAACGATTTGAGATAGGTTGCAATTTCCCAAAACCCGCCAAATCCGATGACGAGCCCGACTATTCCAAGGACCAGCACTTCCTTGACAACCATCCACAAAATTCGGCGCTTCATGGCTCCGAGCGCCATTCGGATGCCAATCTCGTTTGTTCGCCGGATCACGGCGTAGGCAGTGGTCGCATAAAGCCCGACGCATGCCATCACCAGCGCCAGAACGCCAAAAGAAGTGCAGAGCGCTGCAAATGTACGCTCCTGAGAAATTGTTTCGTTGATCCTCTGCGCTTGGGTGCCCACATCGGCCACGGGAACGCGCGGACTTACCCGATGCACGATTTCCCTCACCGTATTCTCTAGCGCCAACGGATCTCCCACTGTTCGCAGCTCAAAGAACATCTGCTGCAACTGTCCCTTCTTGGCGCTCTGTAAATAAGAAAGGTAAGTAACGGGAGGAATCGCGCCTTTCAGCGAGTTGTACCGCGCCGTTTTCGCCACCCCGACAATCCGCACATCGATGCCGTTCTTATCGCCGCCTATGCGAAAATGCCGTCCGATAGGATAGCGGCCCGGGAAATACCTCTTCGTGAAGATTTCGTTGACGACCGCTACGGCAGGCGCATCGATTCGATCCAGCTCACTGATTGCTCTGCCCGCCAGCAGCGGAATTTGCATTGTCTCGAAAAATCCGGGCCCAACTGTCAGGACGCTCGTACTTTCCTCTTTCTTTGAACCCGGGATTCTTGCATCCGTCGAACTGGTCCAGTTCGCCACTAACGGCATATCGGCTAACGTGACGTTACGCACTCCGGGGATCAGCCGGAAGCGGGCTTGCAAATCGGAGTAGAGATCCGCAAGAGATTGGTCCTTGTAGCCCGCCAGTGCTCCGTCCAAGCTGAACAGCAGAACATTGTCGCGGTTGAATCCGAGTTCGACTGCATTCAGATTGGCTAGAGTCCGCACAAATAGACCAGCACCCGCCACCAGTAGCATCGAAATCGCAATCTGGGAAACGATCAGAATATGACGCAACCCAAACGGCAGACCGAATCGACGCCTCCTGCCGCGCGGCTCGCTGAGCCGGATCTCTTTGAGCGCCGGCGCCACATCTACCCTGGTGGCCTGAATCGCAGGCGCAATTCCAAACAACAAACCCGTAGACAACGCGATTACCAGGGCGAACGACAACACGCGCCAATCGAGTTGAGCATGCAGCGTGAAATCCGTTTCGCCGTTACCCAGCAGTAACGTTAGAAGTCGGATGCCTGCCGCCGCGATGAACACGCCTCCAAAGGCGCCGCCGATCGCGAGTAATGCGCTCTCCGTCAACAGCTGTTGAATCACTCTCAGCCGTCCCGCGCCCAGGCTCAATCGAACTGCGATTTCACGCCTCCGGCTGACAGCCCTCGCCAGCAACAGGTTAGCGGTGTTGGCACACGCAATGGTCAATATGAGGGCGACCATCGCCATCAGAACGAAAAGTGGTTTCGAATAGGTGCGCCGCAGCGAATCCACACCAGAGCCGCCCTCCTCGAGCCAGAGCGTAGGAAGCGTCGCCCGATCGTGATCGTTGCGTGCCGTTTGGCTCACCCAATGAAAGAACAGCGAACTCAACTCACTCTGTGCCGCTGAAAACGAAACTCCCGATTTCAAACGGCCCATCATCTCGATCCAATAGGTA
This sequence comes from Acidobacteriaceae bacterium, assembly GCA_019245255.1. GTDB lineage: Bacteria > Acidobacteriota > Terriglobia > Bryobacterales > Bryobacteraceae > Bog-105. The sequence goes on from JAFARV010000101.1 coordinate 3,242, forward strand.
TGGTCGTCAGTGAAGTAGGCGTTCGTGTCTCGATAACGATCCTGACTGACGAGCGGTAAATCGCAAACCGGAATGTAGATGTCTGGAACACGACCCGGACGAATGCCGAAAAACTCCGGCGGCGTCACGCCAACCACGACGAACGGTTTGCCGTTGATTAGAATTGACGTCCCCACGGCATTAGGGCTACCGCCGAATTGGCCTTGCCACAAAGCGTACGAGATTGCGACAACCGATGCCGCGCTGGGCTGGTCGTCCGTTTGACTCACAAGGCGCCCGATCGCCGGCCTCACGCCCAAACCGGCGAAATATCTGCCGGAAACGTATTCGCCGTTTTCGAGCAGCGCCAGCCCGTGGACAATGACATTCAACCGGCCTGTGTGGGCGAACCCAAACAGAGTCGAAAACACGTGATTGTGATCGCGCAGCAATTCATAGG
>JAFARV010000261.1 GCA_019245255.1 Acidobacteriaceae bacterium
ATTCCCGCGTCCGAAGGCACACCTTTATGACAAATTAAGGCTTAACAGTTGATCCACGGGCACCTCTTCGAACCGAAGTTCTGCCCGACTAGAGTGAGCGAGCCAGTTATTGTGGAGCATGCAGATAACGGCTGCCAATCCTAGGGCGAGCAAAATAGCAGTGGTACCCAGATGAGTTTGGAGTGCGTGGCGCTCACGTATCGCGGCTTCTATAACTCCCGCCAATAGCATCCAGATCCAAACCCAGAAGGTGAGATAAAGTTTCGACTTTCCGGGGAGATAAGAGCAGGTAAACGGGATTCTCTGCACGCCATCGAAACTGAATTCAGACAGGATAATGCCGAGCAGGAGGAGAACCGCAAGATGAGCAAGCGCCAGATGCCAGGGCCACAGGCAGAAAAGCAGCGCCGCTGAGATGCCGCACACAGGCGCGACCGAGACTGCAAGCAGCGCGCGACGCCGCGCCCTCAGATATTGCTGCCCTGCATGCACAGGCATGGCCTGGAATATCCAGTTGGCTCGCAAGTCTAAAGGTAGTGAGAAGACCTTGCGAGCCCCTATGACTGAAACTCCCATGATGGCGACAGTGGAAGCAAGCAACGGCACGGAGAGGGACTCCCAGGGACCACCCGGCGCTGGTCCCGAAAGCTCACGAGGCGCATTCAAAAACAAGATGGCAAAAGCCAGACCGACGCCAATGTAGAAGGCGAAAATCATCCGATGCCGGCGGCTGCGGAGTAGGCTTCGAACGCTGAAATGGATCACGGCCGTTTCGAATAAACCGCCGAGTCGTGGAAGCCGATTGCTTCGGATGCCGGGCGCAATATCCGGCTCATCGACAATTTTGCTGAGCGTGCGGAAATAGGAAGCAGCATAGGCCGCAGCCGTGACGAAGACCATCGCGAATAGACCCGCCCAAGCGCGTAACGCGAAGGGCCGAAGCGCCGGATGGAGCGAGCCGCTTAGCTGCTGATACAAGCCAACAAACCAATAGGACGGGATCCAGGCCAACCACGGCTGATGGGGCCCGTTTATCAAAACGGCTGCCGGCGCGCGCTGCAGCGAATAAGCGCTCAGAAGCACACAGAATACGGCGAGTTGCAGAAAGGTGGAAGCATGTAGAAACCATCGCCGCGGAAGCAATTGCGCAGCTATACCTTGAAGAGTGAGGACACAGCAAAGCGTGAACACGCCGGCGACAATCATGGCGATCCAATATGCCAAAAAGGAACGCAGGGGGCCTGGGGGCGCCACAGAGATTGGAGTCAGCGACAAGGCGGGTTCTCCGGCGAGACGTTGCCGTACGTGTTCACCAAGAATGGTCAACATCGGGAAGTTGCCGGGATGGGCGTTGAGCAAAATAACTGCGGCAAAATCGCGGTGAGGGTCGAAGCAGGTATAGCTCGTGAAACCGCCCGTGGCCCCATCGTGGGCAAAGACCCCAGTAGCCGGATCGTACATCCAGGCAAGAGCAATGCGCACGTCACCCGTAACGTAATCGCGAAATTTCTGGGATTTAAGCAGGGCTGCTCGAAATGGCGTTTTTTCGGGATGAAGTTGCGCTTCAAGATAAGTGAGCATGTCGCCGGCCGTGGAACGGATTCCGCCGGCACTCGCGAACGCGTCCAGGTCCCATGAGGGAGTAGGGTGACCGTCGTACCCATAGCCTTGCAACAAGCGGCCCCGCTGCTCGGGTGAAAGAGTGATCGCTGTGTCTTTCATTCCGAGTGGCTCGGTGATATCACGCCGCAGAAGCTCCTGATAACTGATGCCCGCGCGACTGGCCAGCGCCGCCCCAAGGACCGCGAATCCGATGTTGCTGTAAAGGAAATCGGCGTTGGCTGGTCTCTCAAGCCCGTGCGATTTGACGAAGTCGTAGAGATCGGAGGCGTGATAGTTAGTGAATGACTCTCGCTGGTTCTCGGGACCGGTATTATCAGGCATCCGCGGCAGGCCCGAGTGATGGGTGGCTAAATCAAGCAGAGTGATTTCGAAGCCTTTGGAATACGCGGCAGTTCGCGCGGGCAGGAGGTCGCGCACTGAATCGCGAAGATCCAATCGCCCCTGTGCGCCCATTTGCGATAGCAACAGACCCGTGAATGTCTTGGTGATGGAACCGATCTCAAAGAGCGAATCAGGTTTCGCTGTACCGTAGGTCAAGATCCGCCGCACGCCATGCGTGGACACACCAATCACAATCCCGGCTCCGCCGTCAGCCGCCGCGAGATCGAGATGGGGAAGCGCCGAAGCCATGTCCCGGTTCATCACCTTAGGAAAATCCGAGGCAGCAACTGGGGGTACCGGTGCATCGAAAACGAGCGCTGGAACGGCGGTGGAACGGTATTGGGCGAGAGCGAGAGGCCATGTAATACCGGCAAAGACGTGCAAAGCTGTCAAAGCAAGGCCAAGGGCTGTTGC
>JAFARV010000223.1 GCA_019245255.1 Acidobacteriaceae bacterium
TGACTACCTTGTGGTGCACTATACGGGTCAGTACAACGCATCATCGTACGTACCGGTGCCCACCGTTAATATACCGGCGATCGCGCCAGCTTACTCGTCCGGCTCATCGGGGTCGTCCTGCTGGTTCAACCACAGCTTGACTTGGGCATACACGGTCAATGGCCCGTGCCAAGCGTGCCAGACCCTGGATCCCAGTGATCCCAACCATCAGAGGACGCTTTGCGGTATTCAGGATTCTGGCTTCAAGTTGCCCACCCTGCTTACGACTTTCGTTGCGGATAGTGACTCTCCGACCCCCCTTAGCAGAAGCCGCGGGACCGCGATCCTTCCAGCAGAAGACGTGTGGATCACGCCCATGATCTCGACTCCGAGTCCGACTTGTGTGACTTCGGACCCGCAAAACGTAACGTGTTCGGCTACTCCATTGTCGGGCACTTACCCGATACCCAATCCGCTGGATAACAACCTGGCCGCGAGCCCGTTTACCATTGCCGTCAACGTTAGCGCAAACGCGCCTTTAGGGGAATATGTTACGGTGACTCTCTCGCAGACTTACAATTTATCCACGACTTCAACCGCTACAGCCGCGGCGAGCGCACCGTTCTTCATAACGCCGTGATCGGGTCGCGCTCGCTGAGCAAGATCCAACAATTTCATTCCGATCACTTGGCGGACGAACTCACTTCTAGATTCGCCCGCCATCGGTTCGCTTTCTCCGGTTTGCCCTCTTCTTATACAGCCGAACGATGAGTCCTATCAAATCTGATTGTTTTTGCCATCAACCTGATGGGCCCATCGCATTGCCAACTTGCTAATTATTGCAAACAAACGCTACTCGTCTGTGGCATGGAAAGCGCAAAAGGCGGAGTATCACTCGAATCAAAACCGAGGGATCGAAGCCGGAACGGTTTCGAAATCTGATTAAGGAGATTTGTATGAGGAAACATCTTGGTGCGTTCTACTTGAACGGAGCCGGTCGCAAAAGTCTGGGTAAGGGCGTGTTTTGTGGGGCACCTGTTGTTCTGCTGCTAACGCTATCTAGCACGGTTCATGCGGAGAGCTTCGTCCCGCCGTTTAGCGGGAATTTGTACGTGCAATGTATCGGCGGAAGTGCCGGTGCAACCAGCCAAGTTGGTATTGGAAGCTCCGCTTACAACTTCGTTCCGTACCTGACTGGCCTGCCGGCTGCATGTCCCGATACGGAAGTGCTTGTTGGTCCGGTAACCGCCGGACAACCTGTTGAGTTCGGAATGTCCACCGCATGGCTCGGGCAAACCTATTGGGCGTTCTCGTTTAACAGTGATCAGGCGTCCAACGTCGCCTTCACCGATGTATGCAACAGTTTGGGACTTAATGGAAACATTATCCTGCAAACCAGCCCGAATACCTGGGTGATGCACTTGAATGATGCAGCCCACTATACGATCAGTCAATGTGAGGCGGACAATATCATCGTCCAGATTCGGCTCGTTGGTACGTGTTCGCTGCACAGCCTTTCAGGTCCGTATACATACGTGTTCGAAGGAGCCAAGTCGGCCCGCCACGAGAATGAGAGCCAGAACACATTCTCTGCTGTCGGGCGATTTCTAGCGGATGGTAACGGCAATTTGAGCGGCACAGAGACAGTGAACAATGGTGGGGCGATTACTATCGACAAGCAATACACCGGAACTTACTCGGTAAGCAATGATTGTACGGGCAGCTCCAACATACCCGGGCTCGGTGACATGTACTTTGTGATAACTAACGATGGCCAAAACGTAGATTTCATCCGAACTGATAGCGGAACTAATATAGTTGGAAAAGCACAACAGCAATTTCACTAAGCCAGGCCGCGCTTGCAAACGGGTTGCGACAGCGGAACGCGAGCTGCTAGCGATTGAGCAATTTGCTAGTGGCTCGCGGAAGTTCGGGTTTTCGGAACAAGCCGGTTCATCCGGACCTGGACGCCTGGGATTCCGACATTACCTCCAAATCTCGTAAGAGCCGGTAAAAGTTGTTGGGATGTATGTGGAGCAATTTCGCAGCTTTCGACCGATCTCCTTTTGCTTGCTGAAGCGCATCGAGTACGATCTGTTTTTTTGCCTTTCTCATTGCGTCCTGATAGTTAATTACGGGAACAGTGGACTGCGGCGGCGTCCTTTCGAGGATTGCTTCGGGCAAGTCTTCGGGCATGATCTCGGCGGTCGAGCCGAATACAATCGCGTGCTCGATCGCATTCTCAACTTCGCGGACGTTCCCTGGCCAGTCATAAGCTTGCAGGTAAGCCATGGCCTCGGTCGAAATGCCTGTCACAATGCGGTTGTTCTTTTTGCTCATTCGCTGCGCGAAATGGTGAGCAAGCAGGGGAATGTCATCGCGCCGATCTCTCAACGGGGGCATCTCGACGGACACGACATTTAGCCGATAGTACAGGTCCTCCCGAAATTTATGCATCCTTAGCGCATCCTCGAGATTCTTGTTTGTGGCGGCAATGATTCGAATGTCGACTTCTATCCTGGTTGTTCCTCCGAGCCGCTCGAATGCATGTTCCTGAAGAACTCGCAGCAACATTGACTGAGGAGCTTCAGGCAGCTCCGCCACTTCGTCGAGAAACACGGTTCCGCCATGCGCGATTTCGAGCCTGCCTCTCTTTTGAGTCAAGGCGCCTGTGAACGCTCCTCTTTCGTGGCCGAAAAGCTCGCTCTCGAGCAGATCCCCTTTAAGAAGCGCGCAATTGATGGCCTCAAACCTCCGGCCGGCGCGCGGACTATTGTCGTGAATTGCTCGCGCTGCAAGTTCTTTGCCTGTTCCCGTCTCGCCCCGAATCAACACCGTCGCATCTGTTGGCGCAATTCTGGCAATGCGTTTGTAGAGTTTCTGCATTAGCGCGCTTTGGCCAACCATCTGATGCTGCAGATTCACTTCATCGCGCATGCGCCGGTTCTCGGACTCGAGTTCTTCGAGCTTCTGCGAATAATCGAGAGCGACAGCGGCGTAATTTGAAACAGCCGCTACAAATTCGACCTCCGCATCAGTAAATGGCTGCAGCGCGCCCCCGCGTTCCAGGTAAATCACCCCGCCGATGACGCCTCTGATAGCCAGCGGTAGCACCAGCACGGGGTTTGCAGGCGGGACGAGCGTTCGAATAGAGATGCGCTGCTTGAAAGCCTGGTTGATGATGTCTCGTTTCGCGAAAACAGCGTCGCAACGACCTTCATGTTCGCTCCAGCCAAAGGCGAGCCACTCGCCTTGGCGCACCAGAAACAAAGCGGCGCTTTCTGCTGCCGTATGCGCACAGAGTACGTTTACGATCCCGGCGCCAATCTCATCGAATTTATGCGTTGAGTTGAGCAGCTTGCCGATTTTGACGAGAGCGATCAATTCATCGGAACGATCGCCGTCTGCGGAAACCGCCTCGATCCGTGAGCTTGCCACGGTCTCCTGACCGCTGATCGAAACAGCGAGATCGGGTGGGTTCGTCGCATCTTCCACAAATTGGAAGACTGTAGCGCCAATTTTCAGCTGATCGGCATTGCTTAGGGACGCTTCAGCTATTGTGCGTCCATTCAGCAAGGTTCGGTTGTGGCTGTTCAGATCTTTGATTTTGTACCGGTCATTGTCGTACAAGATCACGCAGTGATGGCGCGAAACGGAAACATCTTCGATGCACAGGTGATTCGAAGCTTGCCGCCCGATAGTTACTTCTTCGTGACCAAGCCGGAAGATGACTCCTCGCAACGGGCCCGAAATCGCACGAATCACGGCATTCACAGCGCAACTCCAGCGGGGATTTCGCGAGTATATCAGGTTAAAAGGGCTGATTTTCTGGTACGTGCCCTTCGGCCGCTGTGGACGTCAGAGCGGGGGCCGCGCCCGATATTACCCGTTTTCCCGTTCAATGCGAGCCGAGCGCTTCGATGAGCGCAGGGATGTTGGGAGTGCCAAGTCCAGTCACTGCATCAAAGCCCGGTCGCGTCACTAGCCAGTAATCCGCATCTGCCCCTTCAACCACACCTGTATTGCTTGCATTCGGTGCGGAGTTCACGGTACTTACTTCGACATAGGACTGACCTCGGTAGGCAGTGAGCACCGCTGTTGGCACTGTCGGTGCAGTGATATCAATGATCGGTGCCGCAGAACCCTCGGGACCGGTCTTCAACGCATACAGCTTCGGATTGGCAAAACCGATGGGGCTCAGGAAACTATTGAGGCGCGCGTCGTTGACAAGCGCTAAAACGCCGGCGAAAAGTGGAGTAGAGAGGCTGGTTCCTCCGTTGCGTCCGCGCTCGCAATATTCGGTGCTCTCCGAAAGCTTGGTGCAGTCAACGTCATAGGATAGGTCATACGCAATGGAAAATGTCTCGCCGATCAGAGCGCCAGTGTACCGATCAGCATTCATCGAGATGTCCGGCGTCACGCGGCGTGCACTCGGCAGTGGAACGATTAATCCATTATTTAGATAAGTCTGAGTTGCCAATTTCCGAGGAACAACGTGCTTCTGGTAAACGGGTTGAGGCATTACGAAACTCACGCCTCCGCCTGATCCCTCAGTGGGCTGTAAAGATTCCAATCCCGCATCGATCACGCGTTTTCCGTCATCGAGAATGGTCGGATTATTGAGAT
>JAFARV010000305.1 GCA_019245255.1 Acidobacteriaceae bacterium
CGCGGACAGGGCGCACATGCCCGTGCCAGACAGAATGGCCTACGGCACGCTTACCCGTTGCCGATGGCCCCGGCCATATCAGGCGAGTGTAAATGTATGATACCGCGTCGAATAGCGATAGTGACGGCATGAGTCCGGTCCCTTGCACCCAGCTTGGCCAGGATACTTTGGACGTGGGCCTTGACGGTCCCCGCAGCCGTGCCCAGCATGTCGCCGATCTCTTTATTGCCGAGCCCACGCGCAACCAAAGTCAGCACTTCCGCCTCCCGCCCGGTCAGCGCCACCTCAGGGAAAAATCCATCCAGACGGTCCGATACGTCGGCTGGGATGAAGCGCTTTCCGGAGTGTACGATACGGATCGCCCGAAGGATTTCGGTGTGCACCATCTCTTTTAAGAGGTAACCGCGCACGCCGGCTTCCAGGGCCCGGTAAATGTCCTGGTCGCCATCGTACGAAGTCAGCGCGATGATGCGCGCATCAGGATATTGACGGCGAATTTCACGAGTCACCTCGATGCCGCTCATGTCCGGCAAGCGTAAGTCCATCAACGTGATGGCAGGACGATATTGGGCGAACAGTCTGAGCGCGTCGCGGCCGGTTCCGGCCTCGGCCACAAGCGTGACGTCGGTATCGGTCGCGAGGATCGCGGCAATGCCCTTTCGAACCAAGTCGTGATCATCGACCGAAAGCACCGAAACTGGAGTCGAGCGCAGATCCAAGGCCAATTCTCAGATTAGCGAACGAGCGACAAGGGAGAGTTTGGCGTCACCGGGCGGCGTGCCGGCAGACTCACCGACACGGTGGTTCCGTGGCCGGGGTCGCTTGCAATCTGAAGAGTGGCGCCGATCTCGGCCGCACGCTCCTCGATACCGAGCAAGCCAAAATGCCCGCTTCCCTGACGTGGAGCTGAAAGACTGAAACCGATACCGTCATCCTCGATCGTCATCACGACTTCTTCATCCGCGGCATGGAGCATGACTTCAACGCGGCTCGGAGCGCCGTGTCTGAGCGCGTTAGAGATGGCCTCGCGAGCGATGCGCAGCAGCTGGAATTGAGCATCCGGCCGATCGTCCAGGGATACGGGGTCGAGTTTTAGTTGCAATGCGACGGGCTCCCCGAGAACCGTTTCCCGAGCAAGCGCGGAGAGCCTTTCCGAAAAAGACGAGCGTTGTCCGGCTTCACCGCCTCGGAGGCCCCAAAGCGACTGCCGTGCTTGAGCCGAGCAGGTGGACGCGTCCCGAATGATCTCAGCGAGCTTCTGCCGCGCCGGCGATGCGGGCAATTCTGTCCAGAGCGCCTGCAATTGCATGGTGACTCCGGACATGCCTTGTAAGAGCGTGTCGTGGAGCTCCCGTGCAATGCGCGTCCGTTCGGCCAGGATCACGCCGAAGCGTCTGCGCAAATGCCGAACGCGCAGCCGATACACCGCCGCGATCGCAATTGCGAGCAGTGCGACGAGAGCCGGCCAGAACCAAGCCCTCTGATACAAACGGGGCTCGACATTGAACAGCAGCTCCGCAGCGCCGGCGCTCCAAACACCATCCGCATTGCGGGCCTGGACCCGGAACCGGAAGTCGCCGGGGGGCAGATTCGTGTAGAAGGCTTCCCGCCTTGTGCCCGCGTCTATCCATTGCTTGTCATAGCCTTCCAGCATGTAGCGGAACGTGACCTTCTCGGGCGCAATGAAGCTCAGCCCGGCATAGCGAATCTGAAGGTTGCGGTCGGAGTGTTTCAGCCTCAGGCTGCCTCGCGGATCGATGCGCCGGCCATCAACAAAGAAGGCGGTGCAGCGGACCTGAGGCGGGATGGGGTTGCTCTTCAAGTGGTTGGGATCGACGAGGACCAGACCGGTGGTGGTTGAGAACCAAAGGCGTCCATCGCGCGTCCGCCAGGCTGCAGGCTGAACACCAGATCGGCATTCAAAGCGCAACTGCCCGGTGCTGAAGGGAATGCTCGTGATCGACGCTCGCTTGCCGTCTGCGAAATCATTCAGCTCCTTTCTGGCGACACGGAAGATCCCTTTGCTCGAGGCAATCCACAGATCGGCGCCCGCTTCGAGGATTCCGTAAATCCGGTTGTCGTACAGACCGTTGCTGACATGCACGTGCGCCAGCGCGCCGCGTTTCCAGCGCAGGAGGCCCGATCCGACGGTACCCATCCAGACTGCCCCACTCTGCGGATCGGCGAGGTAGCAATCAACCGGCCGGCTGGTGTGAGTGAGCGGGAAGCTACCGAATTCTCCATTACGAAGGAATCGAAGGCGATCCGCGTCCGCGCTAACGAGCAGCGTCCGCGATCCGTCCTCTCCGATTGCGGTTACGCCCGCGGCCATCGTTTCGAGCAACGCGTGTCTGAACGAAGCACCATAGAATTTGTCGAGACCCCGGCCGGTACCTGCCCAGACGGTTCCTGCACCATCTGTGTACAAGGTCCGGACAGCGTCACCGGACAGTCCGTTCCTCTTCGTGTAGACTTGTGCGACCCGGTTGTGGCGCAAGCGAGCCAGCCCACGATCTGTGCCAACCCAGACATCACCGAAAGCATCAGTGGTGAGACTCAGGACACGATCGCTGGGTAGCCCGTCGCCGGCGGTTTCTCTATAGAACTGGCCGTGACTAAACCGCGCGAGACCTGCATCGAGCGTTCCGATCCAAAGGGCGCCTGCATCTTCGATCACCGCCGAAGCCTGGTTGCTCGGCATGCCTTCATGGGTGGTGTAGGGAGTGACCTTCGGATTCGTAAACTGATCGAGACCATCCTTGGTACCTGCCCAAAGGGTCCCTTCGCGATCGATGTAGATGGACAAGACCTGGCCATGAGAAAGACCGTCGGCGGGGCGGTACACATCAAAGTGACCGTTGCGATATCGGCTGATGCCGTCGTCAGTTCCAATCCACAGACTGCCATCGGGGTCTTCCAGAATCGAGGAGACTGCGTTGTCTGCCAACCCATCGGCCGCGGTAAACACACGAACCGCGTTCCCCCGAGCCGCGTTTCCAGAGATCTGCAGCAGACCTTCCGCCGAGCCGGCCCACACACTGCCGTCATGCGCGCACGTCAGGGCGTTGATCGGCGCATGTGGAAGGACACGCTCGTCGGCAAACGGGGCAAATCCGTTCCTGTTTGAGCGTGCGAGCCCTGAACTCAGACCAGCGATCCAACGTGTTCCGTTACCGGCGTCGCACGTACCGCGCACGCCGGGCTCGGGAAAGCTGTTCCCCGTACTGATGGACGTCATGCCTTTCGCATCAAGGCGCATCAGTCCCTTGTCAGTGCACGCCCAGACGCGGCCGTCGCGATCGAGATCGAGACAAAACACGTTGCTGCCCGGGGCACCGTTTGGCGGTCCATAGCGAGTAATCGAACCGTCTTGCGAAAGACGGAAAACGCCGCTCCCGACGGTCCCTACCCAAAGATTGTTGGAACGATCCTCGATCAGCGATCGCACTAGGTTGCCATGGAGAAGCGCGACTCCGCCGCTATCGAACTCATGAAAGCGCATTCCGTCAAATCGGATGAGGCTGTCCTGGGTTCCCAACCAGAGGAACCCATCAGGTGTCTGTGAGATCGAGTAGATTGTCGGTTGGAAGAGGCCCTCGTCAAGACCCCAGGTGCGATGCGCATACTGCGTCAGGCTCTTGCTTGAATCGAGCGCAAGCAGCGAAGACGCACACAGAATTGGCAGAATGAGATGTCGCAGCGATCGCAAGAAGCGGAAGATCCACTCTGATTTTAGCGAAGAGTGGTGGGCTTCGCCTGTTTCCTCAAAGTCTGAGTCTCAGCTGGCTAGTGAACTTGCTGCGCCAGGCCGCGCGACTCCGCGTCACGGATTAGTTTCTCAAGCTTCTGCATGGCGCGCTTGCTTTCGGCGGCCTGTTGAGCGCCCAGGGCGGATTGTTGTTTCCCGAGTTCGGCCTGCTGTTCACCCAGTTTGCCCTGCTGCTCTCCCAGTCGCCCTTGTTGTTCGCCCGCCTTCTCCTGCTCGGAACCCATTTCCGATTGTGCGTCGCCCAATTCAGATTGCAAGTCGGCCAGCTCCGCCTGTAAATCACTGGCGGTCTTCGGTCCAGTTTCTGACTTGATCTGATCGATCTTCGCTCTAACTTTGGTCAGCTTTTCGCGGATTTTCGCCTGAGCCGCGGCGTCCACTGGCCGTTCCGAGAGCCGTTCCTGTTGCTCGCCCAGCGCGGATTGCTCTTCCCCCAGCTTCGATTGCCTCTCTCCCAGTTCCGCCTGCTTGCGGCCAAGCTCCTCCATCGGTTGCACGATCTGCTGCGCTTCCGCGAGCACTTGCTTGTCATGAATGACGTAGACTTTGCTGTCCTTTTTGTATTCAAGAGTGCCCGGCTCGCGCCCGCTTTCGCCGAATGAGTAGCCCGACC
>JAFARV010000370.1 GCA_019245255.1 Acidobacteriaceae bacterium
CCATGGTTATCGGCTTCGATGAAAGCATTGACGAGCGCATCGAACACCTGGAGCGCACACGCGTGTTTCAGGATGAAACCGGCGGGCTCTCGAGTTTTCTTTGCTGGACTTATAAGCCGTATTTCACTGCGCTCGGCGGAATCGAAATCGGCACGGACGAATACCTGCGTCATCTGGCACTATCGCGCATTTATCTCGAAAATATCCCGAGGATCCGGACATCCGTTCTCACGCAGAATGAGCGCGCGCTTGAAGGGCTGCTCTACGGAGCCGACGATTTCGATCTGCCAATCGAAGATGAAGTGACGCAGAAGGCCGGCGCTCGCATCAGTCTGGATTTCGATAATATCCTGGGCGTCGCGCGCAGGCTCGGATTTCGGCCCGCCTATCGTCACGTCGCCCCGTTGCAGGCGTAAGCTACTGCCGTGTGGCGCTCTGGTCGCGATGGCCAAGGTCATCTAAGAGTGGCTGCGCCGGTTTCGTATCGGGATTACTGCTTGCTACAGTGACCGCCACGATTCGAATGCTTTCGTTATTCGGCAGCTTTAGCGTCTTTGCACCGGGTGGAATGGGAATGGCGTAAGCGAACAGATACGAATACTGGTACGGTTCGTTTAAGCCGCTTGCGGTGTGATGGTGTGATGCAAACCACGCCGGAATCGCCGGTTTGATGAATCCAGGGCGCAGACCTGCATAATCTTTCGGGTATCGTGGCTCCCAGGCCTGGGGCCAATGTTTCGGAGGCGGCCATACCGCATGGTGTGCGGATATCGCCCAATCCCGCACCGGCTCGTGCTTCCAGACTCGCGTGTCCCATTGCCCGACAAAGCCGCCCCAGTCGGCAACCGTGATTTCCGTCGCCTGCTCTCCTACGCTGAACGTGGCTTTCTGGTCGCCGTCTGCAGATGCTGCGAGTATGTAAACCCTGTTAAACTCGCCCGGAGGCAGATCGATCGTCTGACCTTTCGTGACGAGCGCATTTTTCGAGCCGGTAGCCGCAGGCGCAAGCTGAAACACGACACCGTTGTAGCCAAGCTCCGATGGCAGCATCTCCGCCGGGAGAGCATTGCCCTTGGCATCGAAGCCGGGATCGCTTCGCGTATCGTCGTTGCTGGCAACTGCAAGGTCGTAAGGCAACTTCACTGGACGCGAGTCGACACCCTCCAGCTTTACCGGAGGCGATGCAAGTTTCAGAGCGAAGGTCCGCGGCTGATATCCCACGAATGAAGTCACTAGCGAGCCCCGGTCCAACTCCGCATTCCCACGCGCTTCTTCTTGGCCGTTCACTTCGTGCGCTGCATTGATTCCGCCCGCAAAGGACACTCTCACGTGCGACGCTGGCTTGCCATCGAGTTCCACCATCCGTAAGATCACTTCGTCACTCATCTCCGCTTTCTTGAGCGCGAGAACACGGATTCGCGGGTTATCGATTGTTGCCAGAGAGAAACTCTTTCCCAACGCGCCGGCATGCTTCGAAGTTTGAAACGCAACCAGTGGATCGTTAAACCGGTACGCCTGCCAATCTGTCTGGGCTTGGCGCCAATTACCTGGATGTCCGGCCAGGCCAAATCGGAATTCATGACGTCCCCAGTCCTGACTCAACTGGTCGCTGAAGTCCTTAGCGCCGCGAGGCAGTCCAGGCGTGCGGATCAGCGTCAAACGAATCGTGTGGTCATCCGGCTTGTCTGACCCGTTTTTACAGTCCGTCAGAATGGTGGCGCCAAACGAACCAGTCTTATCCGTCAGGTCGATCCAGCGATGGGAGGCAACCTCAAATTGCCGCGGATTCTCGGTTGGTCTTTGCACCGTCCCGATATCCCAGTTATAGGTTGCGTTTGGGTGCGACGCGGAAACAGGAAATACCGCCTTCAGATTGGCGGCCTTGCCCTGCCAATCCACGACATTTCCGAACTCAACGCGGTTCCCCGGATCCCCTGCCGAAAGGCTGATCGTTTGGACAAACCTCGAGCCTTCAGCCTCACGCGTGACCTCGAGAGAGACGCGCACAGGGCCACTTTCTTTGATGCGAACGTGCGCCGGGCCCGAGACAAGCGTCCTTGCCTTTGCCTGCTCGTCTGAAAAATCCATATTCCATGCCGGCCACTGTTTTGGCGTGTCCGTCGAAATCGCAAGCTGGATCGGACCTGAAAGCAGTTCCTTCTCGAGCGATTTATCGAAGACGCTCGAAAGGTCGCCGTTTTGATCGACTCGCACCCGATAGCGCGCATTTTCAAGTGAGGACTCCGTTACGCGCAAAGGCGAAGATGTTTTCACCGGTTCGTTTGCAGGTTGCACATCGAAGACTGCATAACCGACGGAAGGCACTTTCGCCAGAAACAGCACCTTGCCGTCTGTGATTTGGGCCGGGACTTCGTTCCCGTCGGGGCCGTAAACGCGTACTGCGCCTGGAGTCGCACCTGGAAACATAAGCGTCGCTTCGACGAGATCTTCGCGAGCAATATTTAAGGGATTGAAAACGACAACTGGAACGCCCTGAGTTTGCGTGCTGAGACCCGATGCTACGGATTCCGTTGCATCGCTCAACACATCCCCAAATTGCTTCAGTGCGATGATGTCATCGTTCTGTGCAAATTCGTAGGCTCGCGGCGTCGCGGTCCCCGCAGCCGTGTCGTGGAAGTGTCCGCCCATAACCAGCGTCCAGGCTTCGTTGAGCCTCTCTTGTGGATACGAGCGCCCGCCCATCCACTCGGCTGCGACAGACGCCTTCTCGGCCGCGTCGCCCAACAACTCGCTCTTGATAATCCAACGTTTGTGATATGCCTCAGAAGTTAGCGAACCCGCAGAATGATTGATCAATTCGAGATCGCCTTGATACGTTGGCATCCGGGTGGTGCGGCCTGCGATGTCGTTGAACATCTGGTCCGATGCGGACGACAAAACGTGAACCGGACCGTCTTCCTTCTGCACGATGGATTCGAGCATCTTAACGCCCGGCTCCTGCGGCGCGCCCCCGATATCACCGGTGCCGATGTAATGGTAATCGGCATAAAGGCCGCTTACCTGTCCGTCTAATTGGATACGCGCTGGCCAGTTTTGCTCTTTGCTGCCCGGCGGCGGTAGCTTGCTGAGGTTACTGTTGATCGTGCCGTTGTAGTCACCGGGATTCAGCGCCGCAATGACCGTTTCGCCATCCGGTCCGACCCACAGTCCGACATTGAAGGGGATGCCCACGGGCGTGTTTTCAATCGATCCAGGGCCGCCCACGCTCGGCGCCGGTTGCCAGAATGAGCTCAGCTTCTGAGTGGAGAACCCCTT
>JAFARV010000466.1 GCA_019245255.1 Acidobacteriaceae bacterium
TCCGCCCGGCTCAGGCGCGCGGCCTTTAATCTCAATACCGCGGCGGCTGCCTCCCGGATTGAGAGGCAGACGAGACGTAACTGCAACAGAACGAACTCCGGGAAGCGAGCGAATCCTTTCGAGTATTCGCGCAACAAACATACTCCGGTCGGGAGCGGTCTTGTATTGCGCTGGAGGAAGTAAGAGTTGCAGACTCAGAACGTGATCGGGGTTGAAGCCCTCAGATGCGGAGAGCAGTCGATCAAGGCTGTGGATCAGCAGTCCCGCGCCGATCAACAGAATGGCCGCCAGCGCCACCTGCGTGACCAGCAAAATCTTCCGGCTTCGGTTAGAACGCATGCCTCCGGCAAGCGTGCGCACTCCTTCTTTCAAGATTTCGTTAAGGTCGACACTGGCGCACTGAATTGCCGGGAAAAGCCCGATGAGCACAGTCGAGAGTATGGCGATCGACGATGCAAACGCTATTAGCCGCATATTCATATGCAGGCCGCCCGGTGGCAAGACGTCCGGCGGAAGCAGCGTCTCCAACGATCTCAAAGCGCACGCTGCACCGAATAACCCCAGCGCCGCGCCGCCGAAAGAAAGTAGAAAACTCTCGGCCATAAGCTGTCGAATCAAACGGAATCGCCCCGCCCCGAGCGATGCTCGAATTCCCAACTCCTTGCGCCGCGCCGCCCCGCGCGCCACCACGATGTTTGCTACATTCGCACAGGCAATCAGAAACAACGTGGCGACCGCGGTCAGCAGAATGAAAATCGCCGGACGCGTGTTGCCCACCAGGTCGTCTCGAAGCGAGACCAATACCTGCCCCTCGCGTTCCTCGTCTTTGTACCTCTCACGCAGTCTGCGCGCGATTACGTCCACTTCTGCTTGCGCCAAGCGCATGGTGAATCCCGGCTTCAGACGTCCGATGACATCGAAGTAATGACTGTCGCGCGAACTGGACAGATCTACGAATGGGCGCAGGGGATGTTCAGGAACCCGGAAACGCGCCGCCATCCACATCTCAGCGTTTGCCGGGTAAGTGAACGCGGCAGGCATAACCCCTATGACCGTTACAGGCTCGCCGTCCACAGAAATCGTCTGGCCGAGGATGCTTGTCAATCCCCCATACCGGCGCTTCCAAAGCGAATAGGAGAGAACCGCATTTCTGGAGCCTCCTGGCTTGTCCTGCGCAGCATCCAGGGTTCGCCCAAGCTTAGCCGGAACGCGAAAAACAGAGAAAAAGTTTGGAGTCACAACGGCGCCCTGCACCCGCTCCGGCCGATTGTGCCCGCCTAAATTGAACGGGTCCTGACGGAAGCCGGCAAGGTTTTCGAAACACTTCGCCTGATTCTGGTAATCCAGATAATCCGCCGGAGCGAGACTACTCAATTCTCCTTGCCACCGTTCATACAGACTCACCAGCCGTTGCGCGTCCGGAAACGGCAAGGGCTTAATCAGTGCGGCGTCGGTCAGCGCAAAAATAGCCGCCGTCGCCCCAATCCCGAGAGCAAGCGTAACCAGGACCGTCATCGCGAACATTGGCGACTGCCGAACCAAGCGCATCGCATACCAGACGTCTTTTCGCAGGTCTTCCAGCCACAAGATACGCCGGCTTTCGTAAAAGCGTTCCTCTGCCCGGAGAACATTGCCGAATTTACGCCGCGCCGCTGCCTCGGCATCAGCCGCGTTCAGGCCGTCGTTCTGCAGGCGTTCCGCCTCAATTGCGATGTGAGACTCAATTTCCGCAGCGAAATCCGCTTGTCTGCGCTGCTTTGAAAACAGGGCCATGATTAGCTTTCTTGAGGACCTAAAACGTTTGCGATTGCGACCGCCATGCGACGCCATCGGGTTGTCTCCTGTGTCAACAGCTTTCGACCTTTGGGCGTCAACTTGTAAAACCTGGCCTTTCGATTGTTCTCCGAATTTCCCCATTCGGCGCTGATCGCGCTCTGTTCTTCAAGCCGCTGCAGGGCAGGATACAGGGCGCCATGATCCACCAGGAGTTCGTCTCCGGACGACTCTTGAATGGCCCGAGCAATTCCTTGCCCATGCTGGCGGCCGAAAACCAACGTACGCAATATCAGTAGGTCTAAGGTGCCCTGCAGGAGAGCCAGACGATCTTTCTGCTCACGGGTAGACATCTGACATGAGTATCCCTCTTGTTCGGGTAAGATGTCAACATGAAAGACCGCCGGTCCAGAGTATGCGCGGCCGCAGTGTCGCGCTCAGCCTCTTTCGTGCTCCAGAAGCCAACGCTTACGTTCAATGCCTCCACCGTAGCCGCTGAGTGACCCATCAGATCCGATTACCCGGTGACAGGGCACCACAATCGCAATTGGATTTGAACCATTTGCAAGGCCAACGGCACGAACTGCGCTCGGCCGGCCGATCCGCACGGCAAGCTGCGCGTAAGAAATAGTCGTGCCACACGGGATTTCTCGCAGCGTACGCCATACTTCCCGCTGGAAAGGTGTCCCCGCCGTCCGCACCGGCAGCGCATTGATCGCCTCCAGTTCGCCTGAAAAGTACCTGCTGACTGCATCCC
>JAFARV010000253.1 GCA_019245255.1 Acidobacteriaceae bacterium
GCCCGATCTGGGCGACGATCGAGGAAGCGCGATCCAGGTCCTCATGCGTGATGCTCTCCGAGGTATCCACCAGGACCACCGCTCCTGTTTTCGTCCGGGGCAACGTGGTGAAAGGTTCTGCCAATGCCAAAAAAATGGCTGCAAAGCTCAGTCCTTTGAGAACGAGAGTGCTGCGGCGCACCGTGGACCGCCACCACCAGGAGATCCACATGAGTGGAAGGGAGAGAAGAAGAAGCGCCCATGGATGAACAAAGTTCATTTGGAAATGAGCTCCCTTTCACGTGGTTGTACACGGGTTACCGACCCTGTTTGGCGGGTCAATTTCCGGCGTTTCCACTTTCGGTCGCGTCCAAAAAGCATCTTTTCGAGGAAAAGGCCGGCTCCCCCAACAAGAGCGAGCCATTGCCACAGATCGAATGATGCCGGCGCAAACGCCAGCGGGCGGGGTATACCGGCCGCGGCATTCTCAGGCGGCTTCCATTCAGATTCAGCCACATCCGGCAGCGTTAACGAAATAATTCGTTCGCGGTCGCCCGAATCGACCCGAATCACGCTAGGGCGACTCGCAAACAACTGCAGATTTTGGCCGCGCACTGTGAACGGAACAGCGAATCCTTTTTCGTCGCGAATGCGAATGCGATCGGCGCGCTCGTTCGGATCGAGCGTTATGCTGGCCGCTCCCACTTGCCCGGCCGTAATGTCAACTGCCCGGAAGGAGTCAGGAGAGAGCCAACGCAACAAATTGGCAAACAGCAGCGGCGTGGTCACTTCAAATTTGAGCTCGCCCACAAGCGGATCAAATCCGATCACCGCTGTTTTCGATTGACTCTGATTTCCAGGCCGCGCAACCACTACCGGCCCCTCAGCGAGACTTGCAACCGTCAGATCGCCTTCGAAAGTTTGGAAAACCTCCGCCTCGGGGAGATGAGCCTCCTTCGCATGTAGTCCCGTACCGAGGGCGCTCTCTGAATGCCATGTCTTTACGGCGGCATCATGGACAACTGTCTTGACAGGAAGCGGGGATGCTCCTGCGTCCGGCTGAATCCAAAGGCTTGGGATGGCTGGCTTTCGCTGGGGTGCCATGCGATCCAGCACCATGACATCCGCCGCAGCATTTGGCGTGTACTGAGATGCGCTCAGGTATTTTACGCTGAGCCGGTGATTCGCCTCTAGCAGCGGTTTCAGCACCTCTGGCCGGTCCGTAAATACGACCACGTTGAGCATGCCGTTTCTGGGTAGTTGCATCACCACGCGGTCATCGCTCGCGAGCGCATCTCCAGGCTCAATCGTCGCGATCAGTCGTCCTGCCGTGTTCGTGACAAAGTTGTATTCACCCGATTTCTCTTCGCCGCCCGACAGCGTGAAAATCCGCGGAGCAAACATTGTGCCCGCAAACTGGGTCTTCAGCCTTACCGTCACCCGTTCCGCGCCATAGTTCTTGAGCGTGACTGTGGCCTGCCAGGAATTCACATCCTCCTCACTTCTCCTGACACCGATGCGGCGGATACCGCAGTTTGCGCGGCTTGCAGGCACATCAATCACACGCAGGTTTGGAAGCGCAGGCAGATTGGAGTCTGTTTCGGAAATGAGATGGGGGCCGACGTAAATAATCTCACCGCGCTTGCCGCCGGACCAGTTTTCCGCTTGACCGGCAAACGAAAGCGCTTGATCCAGATTCAACGCTGTGAAGCCCGAGTGCAGCGATTCGAGTCCGTTCACAACCTGCCTCCGATCGGACGTAAATGCAGTAACGGGAACAGTCAAACCATCGGCGCGCACGAGCATAACGCGGTCGCGTGCAGGCAGAGCGGCTAAGTAATTCCGCGCCATCGCCTTCTCCCGATCGAGCAGTGTTGTCCCACCCAGCTGTTCCGCAGTCCAGGAAGAAGTATCGACCAAAAGGACGTGATCGCGACCGCGCCGCTCGCGACTGCCCCACTGCAATTGCGCGATCGCGAGCAGCAGCAAAAGTAGGCTTGCCAATTGCAGGATGAGTGACCACGGTTCGCGCATGCGCCTCCGGCTTTGGCTTTCATCGGCCGTAAGCGCCGGCGTCCAGAACTGAAGCGTGGATACGACTTTCTTTCGCTTTGTGCGGTCAAGCAGATAGAGCGCCGTAATGAGGCCGCCGAGAGCGCCTAACAGAGTGAAAAATTCGCCGGCCGTGAGATTCAAAAAAAACATGACGTGGTCTATGCGCCTTGAATCATGGCAAGGGGCCCGAACATGGCATCCTCAATCGGCATTCTGGTAGAGAGGCTGGCATAGCGGCCTCCATTGCGAAGCGCCAATTTTCTTAACTCATCGGCGTGATGATCGAAGGCTTCGGTATACGCCTCCCTAGCCTTATCATTAAGCGCGATCTTGGCGTGAGTGCCGGTCTCAGCGTCAATCAACTCGATTTCACCCCGACCCGATGGCTCCCGGTCCTCTTCTCCCCAAAGCTGGACCAGTAGAAGCTCGTGCCCGAAGTCCGCCATGTACTGCAAAGGGTGAAAGCAATCGGCGTCATCCAGAAAATCCGAGATGACAATGGTCAGTCCTCTTTGCGGGTAGGTGCTCAAATATTCGCGCGCCGTTTCGAAATAATTCGTTTTACCTCCCGGACGCAGCGCGCGCAGATAGTTCTCGGCCGGTTGAAATCGATGCCGTCCGCCGCTCGAAAGGAATGGGTCCTGCAGCCTGGAGGAAAAAGGTTGGAGCAAAATGCTATCCAGGCGAACCAGCCCGACGTAGATCAGCGCTGCCGCCAACCTTTGCGCGTATTCAAACTTAGTGGCGTCCCCTTCGCCGGAGCCGGCCGCCATAGACGCGCTGGTATCGAGCAGAAGCCGCACCGGAACGCGTGGCTCCACTTGAAACATCTTCAAGAAGAGCTTTTCAAATCGCATGTAGATGCGCCAATTCACCGCACGCAGGTCGTCGCCCTGATGGAAATTGCGATGATCGAGGAATTCCTGGCCCGGGCCGGCAAACCGCGAAATGTTGTGCCCGCCTACCAATCCGGTGAACGACTTTTGCCAATACAGGGTCAGCCGCTCGAGCTTCTCCAGAAAATGGCGGTCGACGAGCGGTTCAGGCATGAAGAATGAAGTGCTCCTATGTCACGTTCGAGCCGTAATCCCATCCAGAATCTTTTGAAGGATCGTTTCCGCTGTCTCCCCATCCGCGTGGGCATCAAAATTGAGGATGATGCGGTGCCGCAAAACCGCGGGCGCCACTTCGGCGACATCGTCGATACTCAAGTGCAGACGGCCTCGCATCAGTGCCAGGACCCGGCCGCATTCAATCAGAGCTTGCGCCCCTCGCGGTGAGCTGCCATACCGAATATAGCGCTTCGTCACCTCGGCGGCACTCGGGGTGCCGGGTTGTGTGGCCATCACAAGCTCGATCGCGTAATCTTGCACATGCGGGGCGACGACGATGTGTTTGCAAATCGTTCTCAAGTCCGCGATCTGGCTTCGGTTCATCACCTGCCTTAGCTCGATTTCATTTCCCCGCGTAGTGACATCCACAATCCTGCTAAGGTCCTGGCGCGAAGGATAGGTCACGAGAATTTTCATCAGGAAACGGTCCAACTGAGCTTCGGGGAGCGGATAGGTGCCCTCCATCTCGATTGGGTTCTGGGTCGCCA
Organism: Acidobacteriaceae bacterium; assembly: GCA_019245255.1. GTDB lineage: Bacteria > Acidobacteriota > Terriglobia > Bryobacterales > Bryobacteraceae > Bog-105. The sequence goes on from JAFARV010000253.1 coordinate 3,635, forward strand.
TCACCAGAAAAGGCGCGTCCAGCGAATAGGTCGTGGTGCCGCTCGTAACGGTTCGCTCCTGCATGGCCTCGAGCAGCGCGGATTGAGTCTTCGGGGTGGCGCGATTGATTTCGTCGGCCAGGACAAGATTGGCGAACACCGGCCCGGGCTGGAAACGTAGATTCTTGTGCCCATGTTCATCGCTCTCCATCACCATGCTTCCGACGATGTCGCCCGGCATCAGATCAGGTGTGAACTGGATGCGTGAATAGCGTAGATCCAGAACACGGGCCAGCGTTCGAAGCAGTGTCGTCTTCCCTAATCCCGGAACGCCCTCCAAAAGCACGTGCCCGCCCGCGATCAAACAGATGATGACCCCGTCGATCACCTCTTTCTGGCCTACGATGATCTTTGAGATCTCCTCGCGCACTCCCGCTAGGTCGATCGTGGCGCGGCTGAGGATCTCGTTGTCGATAGCTAGGGCATCTGTCATGTTCATATCACTCTAAAGGAGAAGGACTTTCTGACAGCACGCGGGCAGAATTGGCTAAGGATGAGACGTAAAGACCATGTGCGTCGGTTGCAGGCCCCGGCGCTCGCACTCAGCTATATAAAGTTTGCCATAGCTGTCGAGAATGTACTCCGGTTCGGAAAAACCTAGCTGTTTGGCGGTCCTGTCAATCCAATCGCCGGGACCTTCAAGCTCGAGAAAATTGCCGATGGGGGTCTCGTCCACCGTCACGACACCCGAATCTCCATCGTCGCCTCGAACAAACTCGGTTCGATATTTCTCATACCGGAAAGCGGCATCATAGCCAAGCTTCCCCAGGATCTGATGCAATGCCTCCAGAGAGCCGATGCTTGTTTCCAGCTCCTGCCTGCTTTTATGCCTCCCAGGCTCACCTGCACCCTTCCAGGTAATTACCGCTTTCGAACCGACTTGCCTTAAACGCAAGATCGTGCCCGCCTGGCGTAGCCGCTGGTCCCCTGTGTCGTAGATGGTGTTCGATTCGAAGGCGCGGGGTACCGAGACTTTGAAGCCCAATTGCTGCAATCGGTCCACGGCCGCGGGCCGGTCCGAAAGGCGAATCTTGACCTCGGTCTCCGTTGGGCTCTTCATTTGGGAAAAGGATGACGCGCCTGGGCACCTTCAGAGCGTCACTTTTATTCTCGCACCCGTATAATGGAGCACAGCAGACGTAGGGTGCGCGCCCGTAGCTCAGTTGGATAGAGCGAATGACTTCGAATCATTAGGTCGGGAGTTCGAGCCTCTCCGGGCGCGCCAGCTCAACTCATTGAATCCATTCGTGATTATTCAGCCCTTTCGACTCCACTGTGCGAACTTCTTCGATGTCTGCTTTTACGGCACGTCCGATTTTTTTTCGGCCCTTTCCGCCGTTAGATCCTGCCCTGTGAGAACCGCGGTCGTTTCCTCGTCCGCTCCTGCGGAGCGCGCGCTTTCATCTTTGCGGGCCAGCCGTTTCGCCAATTTCTCCTGCTGTTTCTCTTTTCGTTGTTGTTCCTTCTGGCGCTTCTTGAATGTCTGTGGGCCTCGACCTGCCATGGGTTCTTTCCTTTCTGAAAAATGAAAAGGCCGCCACCCGCTCTCGTGGGGAGAGCCAGGCTAAGGCGGCCGACCTAAAACTTCTATGTAAGTGCGATTACCAGCGCGATCCTTGTCGTCCGCGATTTCCTCCCGAACCGAACCGCCGCGACCCGCCGCCACCACCACCGGTGGGTTTCGGCCGCGCTTCATTTACATTCAGCGTCCGACCGTGCAGATCGGTGCCATTCAATTGAGCGATCGCGGTTTGGGCCGCGTCCGGTTCCGTCATTTCGACGAACGCGAAACCGCGAGGCTGGCCCGTGTCCCTGTCAGTCACGACATTCACGCGCTCCACACTGCCGTAAGCAGCGAATATCGCATGAAGATCATCTTGGGTAGTTTGATAACTGAGATTTCCGACAAATATGTTTGTCACAATATGAACTCTTTCCTGGTTGATTTATCTTTGTCGGTCTGCTTTAGAACCAATCTTTTGGAAGGGAATGTAGCGGCCGGAAGGCACTCGAAACATGATACGGATGCGGGCAAAGACACTTTTAGTATATATCAGTTTCGCAACGTGCGCGGATTTTCCCGAAGCGAAGCGAGATGCCCTGCATCGCGCAGTCTCGAGGCGGACCCGGCTTACCGGCCCAATCATAAAGGTAGAATCACGCTAGATGGACTGCGGTATACACACGTGTGGCTCATTCTGCTGATATCCGCGTTTTTTGTCATCGTTGCTTTGGCAATCTGGCTGGGTTTGCGGATGCGCCGCCGGCCAAAAAACGTGCGTTATTCGTTTGAGGATGACGCAGCCGGCCCACTCAATCTGAAAGAAGAGGATTGAGGACGCCTGTCTACCGTCGTCCGGATCGCCTCGATACGGTCGCGCCGGCCCATTGGGTCCCCTGGCCACCGCGGTTCGCGGCTGATAGCCTGAACCCATGCTGCAGGATCTCCGCTATGGCCTTCGGCAGTTGGCGAAAACTCCAGCTCTCCTCACGGTGGCTGTCTTGTCGCTCGCCCTCGGCATCGGCGTGAACACCTCCATCTTTACACTCATCAACGCCATCACGCTTCAATATCTCCCTGTGCGCGACCCTGCACGCCTCGTTCTGTTCTACGACGGCATTGTTACCGGCATTACTAGCGGCGGCGATCTCCAATCCACCGAATTCTCCTATCCGTTCGCCCAATATTTGCAAACACACAATGATTCCTTCGAATCTCTTGCGGCCTTTTATCAAAGCAATGAGCGCGTCCGCCTGCACATCGCCGGCTCCCACGATGCCGGGCCCAGTGAACAGGCAGACGTACATCTCGTCTCAGGAAATTACTTCGACGTCCTTGGAGTCTCCGCTGCCCTTGGCCGCGTTCTCAATCCCTCCGACGATTCGCCCACCCTTCCCAGAGTAGCCATTCTGAGCTATCCGTTCTGGCGCGATCGTTTCCGGCTTGACCCTGGCGTTCTCGGTCGCCACGTCGTGCTGAATGGAACCGCGTTCTCGATCGTTGGCGTCGCCAGCCAGCAATTCTTTGGCGAGCGCATCCGGGCGGCACCCGATTTCTGGCTTCCGCTATCCGCTCAACCCCAGCTCTTACGGCGCGAATCCTGGCTGGAGGCAACTAATGTCTACTGGCTGAATTTCATTTGCAGATTGAAACCCGGCTTCACCCTGACGCGTGCTCAGTCTGCCGTGAACCTCCGCTTTCACCAGTTTTATGTGGAACAGGCTGGCGCTCGACTTTCTCCGCAGATTCGCCGGAAAATCGAAGGCACTCGCATTCAACTCAAACCCGGAGGTGGCGGGATCTCCGGACTCCGCTATTTGTATTCGAAGCCTTTATATATTTTGATGGCCGCCGTGGCTGTCGTCCTTCTCATCGCCTGCGCCAATGTTGCTACTCTCTTG
>JAFARV010000545.1 GCA_019245255.1 Acidobacteriaceae bacterium
GACGTCGCTATGAGCGCAGGGTATGTGTTGCTTTCGGCTGTCTCGCGCAGGCAGCTTCCGTATTTAAGAAAGCCGTTTAAGTTCACTTCGCGTATCGGTCCCCTATTCTGAGAATTGGGGCTGTCGGTTTGATTGCCGGATTCACAACTCTTCGGAGCACCGTATACGTGCTGCTCGCACTTGGGGTGTCGTTTGCGGTAACCGGGGCGGTCAGTTCGGCATATCACAAGCAGCGCATCGTGCTTGGCGCTGAGCATTACGAGCGCGGGAGCGATGAAGCGGCGACCGGGCATGCTCTACAGGCCACAGATGAGTTTCGAACCGCTCTTCTGTTCTCACCGGATAACATGCCGTACCGGTTGTCGCTCGCGCTGGCGTTGCTGAACAGCGGTCGTCTCGATGAAGCCCAAGCGCATCTAGAGGAACTGAAGCAGGACGATCCGACCAGCGGACGTGTGAACCTGGCGCTTGCGAGAGTCGAGTCGAAACGCGGCCACTTGAAGAACGCAATCGCGTACTATCAGCAGGCGGTATACGAATATTGGCCCGCAGATCAGATCCCGGAGCGGCGTCAGGGTCGTTGGGAGCTGGTTGATCTGCTCGAAAGAACCGGGCGCCGGAACGAAGCGGTTGGGGAGTTGATTCAGCTATACGCCTCAGCTCCGCCCAACGACACGGCTGAGCGTTCGCGAATCGGCTTCGCGATGCTGAAGTTCGGGGCACTGTCGGAGGCCGCACGACTGTTCGGGGGTTTGGAAAAGGCGAGTCCGCACCTAGCAGAGGTACATCGCGGGTTGGGCGAAGTTTACTTCGCGATGGGCGATTACGTTTCGGCGCGGCATGAGTTCCAGCATGCGCTGCATGTGGACGCGAAGGATCATCAGAGTGTCGACGACCTGGCGCTGACGAACGCGGTGATTGACCTGGACCCATTGCTACCGCGGATCGGTTCAAGCGAAAGGGATCGCCGCAGCCGGAATCTGCTGTCGCGGGTGGTGGCGGATGTGACCAGCTGCTCCTCTGGCCGCACACTCGCTTCCTATCTGGAGCAGGAACTCGCAAACGCCAATTCCCTTCTTCAGGCGCCGAAGAAGAATGCGGCACGCACCCAGCCGGACGACTTGCAACAGGCCGCGCTGCAGCTTTGGAGAGACCGTGCATCGTTCTGCGAAGCCGGGCAGGCGACGGATCGCGCGGTGGAAGTGGCTTTGTCCAAAATGTCCGATGAGTAGCACCGCAACAGACGTGAAATCCGAGTTGCAGGGTAAGAGACTCGCCCGCTGGTCTGCCTACGCGCGTTGGGGGCATTGGCGTTTGAGTGAAGCGCAACGCTTTCTGCTGCTGGCGCTGCTGATCGGGATGTTTTCTGGCCTGCTGGTGGTGTTGTTTCACATCTCGATTGACCTGGTCAGTTGGTATTCGCTGGGCGCACTGACCGGCAGATTTCGGTACGCGCGTTTGCTGAGCCCTGCTTTGGGGGCACTTGCGGCGGTGCTGATCGTGCGGAAAATTTTCCCGCTTGCGCGAGGCAGCGGAGTAAATCAGACGAAGATGGCGATTTACGCCTCGGACGGTTATGTGTCATCGAGCACGATCGCCGGGAAGTTCCTTGCATGCGCAGTGGCGATCGGGGCCGGCAACTCTCTCGGTCCCGAGGATCCATCGTTGCAGATGGGCGCAGGAGTCGCTTCGCGCCTGGGACGGTTATTCAATCTGCCGCGCAGCAGCATGCGGCTAATTGCACCGGTTGGCGCAGCGGCGGGCATTGCGGCTGCCTTCAACACTCCCATCACCGGCGTTTTGTTCGTGATGGAAGAGGTGCTCGCCGATTGGAGCGCGACCGCAGTAGGTTCGATTGTTCTGGCGGCCGTTTCGGCAGTGGTCACGATGCGGGCATTTCTCGGGAACGAACCTCTGTTCCGTGTGCCCGAGTTTGAGCTGACGCATGTGTCTGAGCTGTTAATCTACGCCGCAGCAGGCGTCGCTGGCGGTGCGTTGTCGGCGCTCTTCATTCGGGCAATCGAGTTTGGAAAGGCGCGAACGGAGGCGTTGGGCCACTGGCGACACTACGGTCTGCCGGTGATTGGAGGGTTCCTGACGGGAGTGGTGGGGCTGTGGTTTCCGGAGGTAATGGGCGCGGGCTATGACGCGATCAACAGCGCTCTTCACGGCCAGTTTACGTGGGAGGTTCTGCTGTATCTGGGCTTGGCCAAGATGCTGGTGACGCTTTTTTGTTTCACGGCCGAGACGCCGGGCGGGATGTTCGCTCCGGCGCTGTTTATTGGCGGCATGCTGGGAGGGGCACTGGGCGGGCTCGCGCATAGCCGCTGGACCTACCCGGCTGCACCCGCTGAAGCGTACATGCTGGTGGGAATGGGCATCTTCTTTGCGGGCGTGTTCCGGGCGCCGATTACCTCAATCTTTCTGGTGTTTGAGGTCAGCGCGAGTTACGTGATTATCCTGCCGGTGATGATCGCGAACATGATTTCGTATTTCGTGTCGCGACGGCTGCACCAAGTTCCGTTCTTCAAAATGCTGGCTCAACTGGAGGGCGTTAATTTGCCGAGTGCGGAGGAGAAGCGGACATTCCAGCCGCTGCGAGTGGAAAATGCGATGCAGCCGGTAACGGGGAATGTGAAAGCGGAGCCCGGGATGAGTGTTTATCCGGACGAGCCATTGGATGCGGCGCTACGCCTCTTATCGCTGCAAACGCAGATTCAGGTTGTGAGCCGGGTGCATCCCGATCAGGTACTCGGGACGGTGAGCCTCGACGATGTGCATCGCGCGTACGGTATCTCCGGACACGCAGCAGCGACGGGAACAGAACCTCAGCGGGTTTGAGTGCGCCGCAGCTCGATTACGACGATCTCGGGCGGACAATTGAAACGGACGGGGAGCATGGACGCGCCGATTCCAGCGCTCGTGTAACCGTGCATTCCGTGATGGTTCCAGTAGCCGTGGGTATAGGCACGCGGCGCTTCTGAGTTCTGAATGACGGAGCCGATGAAGGGCAACCGGATCTGGCCTGCGTGAGTGTGACCGCACAGGTATAGATGCACATCGGCTTCGTACGCACTCCGGTAGGCGTCGGGCGTGTGGGCAAGCAGGACTTTGAAGCCCGAAGGGGGAATTTGTGACATTGCCGCCGGAAGATCGTCAAAGCGGTAGTCATAGGAATCGTCGGTGCCGGCAATCCAAATGGACGATCGCCCGCGCCGCAGTTCCACAGAGTCGTTGATGAGCATCTCGACGTTCATGCTCTCGAGACCTTCGGCCATCTCGCAGGGATCGTGATTGCCGAGGATGGCGTACACGCCGTCAGGGGCGGTTACGTTTGAAAGCACACGGCGCATACCGGCCCAGGAGGCATCGCAAGCGCCTTCAATCGCAAAGCGATAGTCGCCTGTCATCAAGCACACATCAGCATCAAGGCCGGCGAGGGAGTCCGCAACTGCATCAGCCAAGTGCTCGACACAATCGATGTGGAGATCCGAAAGATGCAGGATACGAAAGCCGTCGAATGCGGCGGGGAGATCCGGGAACTGAAGCGAGAGATTTCGAATGACGGGCGAGGTGGCGTTTCGCACGCCGCGCGCGTAAAGACCAGTGCTTTGTAAGGCGGCTTTGAGGAGAGGCTTAAGGAAAACGCGTTCTAGAGCATGGCGGCCGGGATGCCGTCGAAAGCTTTTGCCGGTGCGTTCCGCCCGTCGTTCAATTGCGGCGCGGCGCGCCAGCTTCTGTGCGGTGGGCCTTCGTTCGAGCCCGGTAAACATTTTTTGGGTTGCCACAGGTCCAAGCCGATTTTGCGTGCCGAAGCGGACGCGGGATGTGCCAGCGCCACAACGTACATGTGCACGGAAAAGCGGAAAATTCTCAGGCTTCTTGCGGTAGGGTACGGAGTGGAAGAATGGATCAATAGATATGTCCGCCACTACGTACAACTCGCCCTCAGCGCCGAACAGTCTTTTTGTCTACGGGACACTGATGAAGGGAGAGTCGCGGCACGCGCATTTAGAAGCGGGCGGCATTGTGGCCATCACTCCGGCGAGTATTTCCGGAGAACTGTTGGATATGGGCGAATATCCCGCCTTGCGCCTGTCATCCCACGGAAACAGCCGCGTGCATGGGGAGCTGATTGAATTTGAGGCGCTCGACAAGATCATCGCGGATGTCGATGATGAGGAAGGGCCAGGCTTTCGCAGAGAAGTGGTGAACGTGACGCTTGATGATGGCCGAAGCCATTTTGCGTGGACGTATGTGATCGCTTCGGATTTAGGCCATAAGCGGGTGATCGAATCGGGGCGATGGCGCGAGAGAGCAGCGAGCGCGTAGGGTCAAGAAAACGGGTCGCTTCGCTCGCCGCTCTGATTTCCGCAGGATGCGGGTAGGACAAGCTGGGGCGATGGCGCGAGAGAGCAGCGAGCGCGTAGGG
>JAFARV010000552.1 GCA_019245255.1 Acidobacteriaceae bacterium
TCCGTCCGCAAACGCTCTGTCCGGCGGCTCCATCAGGAGTTCACGTTCAAGATTGTGCGCGTCCGGGAAAGCATCAGAGAGTATATTGTTTTGGAAGCAGTTATAGAGGAGGAGACCATTGAGTAAATCGAATCGGCGAAGTTTCATCGCCAGGAGTGCTACTGCAGCGGCGGCCGTGGGAGTTGCAGCTGTTCCGGCATCGGCGCAGCCATCTCTGACGAAGCGTGTTATCTACCCGAGCGGCAAGAAGCCCGAGAAGCCGCAGCTCTTCAGCCCCATAGTGGGATACGGCAACCTGCTCTTCCTCTCGGGAATTGGAGCGCACTTCGAAGGAGACATAAAGGCGCACACGAAACACGTTCTCGATGAGATCCAGAAGAACCTCGAAGCTGCGGGATCGTCCATGGACAAAGTCCTGAAGTGCCAGGTGTATTTGGCCGATCTCAAGGACTATGACGATATGAACGAAGTGTTCAGGGGCCGCTTTGGATCCGAGCCGCCCGTCAGAACAACCATTGCTGCAGCGGGCGTTCCCGGCAAATCGCTGGTCGAAATTGACGTAATCGCGTACGTGTAAGACATACTCTGAGTAGCTCGGGCATCGCACCGGGAATCAGGCGAGCCTCAGACGATTCACTTGAATCCGATCGTCGCGAAACTCGCCCAGACCCAACATGCCTGCTATCTCAATGTGTTCTACCTGGCAGTTCAAGTAGTGGCTGTCACTATCGGGCTTCGAGAGCGCAACAGTTGTCATGCCCATCTGCTGCCGCTTCGAGTCGATTACCTTGAGTCCCGTCTTATCGAGCGCGACGGGGTCCGTGCCAAAGTACATTGTCTTTGGCTCCCATATGAACTTTGGATCACCAAACGGTCCACCGTGGTAGCAAGCCTTCACTGAATCGACCACGTGCAGGACCACCTTCTGCCTGATCACCGGCAGACTCACCACCGAGGGGATAAAGATACCGCAGGTATTTGCCGTGGCCGTGAAATGACTGCGATTGACATTGTTGACGAAGCCGTGCGACATGTTCTTCAGCGTAATTGTCACGCCTGCCGATTGATGGTGCTTCAAAACCGGAAGATTAATGACTTTGTTGACTTCAGTCGTTACAATTTTGGCGACATATGAGCGCCGCGAATGCGGGTTATTTGGATCGTCACCCGGCTTAACTACGGCCAATTCCATGAAGTGATTTTCGTCATATCCGTCCATACCGAGCTGCACGTTGTCATAACGCGGAGCGGCCGCTTCAAAACGGTTTCCAGGCCGCAGCCATTTGTCGATCCCGCATTCCACGGCTTCTGCACGGTACCGGTTGAATACGACGATGCTCGTGTCGGGCACGCCGGCCTGATTCAGACCGTCCATAATGGCGTGCAGAACGCTTGGATCGGAGCACAGGTGCGGACCGCCGACCGGGCTCACCTTGATGCCGACCACATCGCCCTTTTGAAACAATGATCGCCAGGCATCCTGTGCCGTAGGCGCTCCCGTGAGTGCGGTCATACCGCGCGCGACCATTTGGCGGACGGGCTCTGGCTGATACACGCCGGAGGCTATGCATCCCGAATGCTCGACCGCAACTACGCGTCCAGGATAGGGACCGGGAATGCCCAATGTCTGGGCCTGTGCTGCGCTGCTCCTCGACTGCGAAACCGTTGCCACAGCACCCGCAAAAGCTGTTTCGAGAAAATCTCTTCGATTCACACCCATACAGCCTCCTCACTTATTCTTAACCAAGGACCGCATCCAGTGTATCGTCGCGATACGATTGTGCTTCGATGCGAACACCTGAAGCGAAATCCTCTGAACACAAAACATACCTAGGCCGTGTTCTATGCCTGCTTTTCCTTACTGTGATGGTCACCGGCAATATGTTCGCATTTCAGCATGGGCAGTATGACTTACTGCTGCGCGGCGGCCACGTCGTTGATCCGAAAAGCGGGATCAGCGCGGTGCGTGATCTTGCGATTCGAAACGGAGTCATTGCAGCCCTTCAAGATCACATCGATCCGTCCAGCGCACTGAAGACCGTCGATGTCAGTGGCCTGTACATCACCCCCGGGCTAGTTGACATCCACGTGCACGTTTATGCGAGCACGGGTGAGCGCGATTCCTACGCAGGCGACAACGGCGTTTTCCCGGACGGCTTTACATTTCGGTCCGGTGTCACAACTGTTGCGGACGCCGGCTCGTCCGGCTATCGTAACTTCGAGGATTTCAAACAGCACATCATTGACCGGTCGAAGACGCGCGTGCTCGCGTTTCTCAATATCGTAGGGGCCGGAATGCGCGGGCCCAAGTACGAAGACAATCTCTCTGACATGGAGCCCAAGCCCGCAGCGGAGTTGGCAAAACGCTATGCCGGCGTTATTGTGGGCATCAAAACTGCCCATTACAGCGGGCCCGAATGGACCCCGGTGGAGCACGCAGTCGAAGCCGGCACTCTCGCCAACATCCCTGTCATGGTTGACTTCGGCGCAAACCGGCCGGAACGCCCGATACAGATTCTTCTCACAGAGAAACTACGGCCCGGCGACATTTACACCCACTGCTACTCGGGATTGCGCGATGAATTGCTCCCGGACGGGCAGCTAAACCCGGGCATGTGGGCCGGACGCAAACGTGGCGTGATCTCCGATGTCGGCCATGGAGGCGGTAGCTTTGCCTGGCGCGTGGTCATCCCTGCCATCCATCAAGGCTTCCTGCCCGATTCGATCTCAACCGATCTCCACATAGGCAGCATGAACGCCGGAATGAAAGACATGCTGAATCTGATGAGCAAGTTCCTTGCGCTCGGCCTCTCCGTCGACGACATCATTGCACGTTCGACATGGAATCCGGCGCGCGAGATCCATCACCCGGAACTCGGCAATCTCTCGGTTGGTTCACCGGCCGACGTGAGCGTATTGCGCCTGCGTGACGGCCAGTTCGGGTTCACGGACATGTACGGCGCGCGGCTCGAGGGTAAGCAGAAACTGGAATGCGAGATGACCGTGAAGAACGGAAAAATCGTCTATGACCTGAATGGCATCAGCCGCCCCGACTGGAACACGCTTCCGCATGACTACACCAGCATCGGCGACCCTCGTTGGGACGCTCTGAATCCAGCGAGTAAGAAGCCGTGAAGACTCCTCCCCGGCCAGCCAACACTCACTCAACTTCATCTTTGTGGAGGGATCTCGGCTGCACGGAAGCCTTCAGCAGAAACACGATCACATCGTCCACGCCCTGCTTTCCCAATTTAGATTCATAGTCAGCCGGCATCAGCGATCGTGCCGAATGCTCGATTCGAGCTACGGCAGATTTATCAAAGAAATGAAAAGCGCCATCATCGGTTTGCATCTGCAGCGAAAAGTTGTCCTCGTTGCGAATCATGCCGGTGTACTTGGTTCCATCGCGACTTGTTACCACCACCGCTCCGTGCCGCGGGTCCAGGTTCTTGTTCGGATCTACAATCGCTTCGCGAATCTCATCGGGCCCGTGGCCGCTGACATAACTGGAAAGATCCGCTCCGAGAAAGCCTCCCCGTCCACCGATCATGTGGCAGCTTGAGCACTGCGCGCTGCCAAAGAAGAGTTTGCGGCCGTGTTCGGCATTGCCGCCAATCAATACCGCCTTACGCTGGCCCTGAAGCGTACGCAAGTACTGCACCACAGCAGGGAGCTGAGCCTCGTCGAGTGACGAGCCAAAGCCCGGCATACCGGCTGACGGAATACCATTACGAACAATGCGCACCAAGTCACGGTCCGTCAGCGCTTGCACATTCGCGTCAGTCGCAATGTTGGGGGCGTGTTCGCCTCCGCGCCCATCAAGTCCATGACAGGAGGCGCAAGCCGAGCTGAAAAACTGCTGCCCCGGTTGTTGCGCGGCTGCACAAAGCCCAAAGCTAACGAGTGCCAGGAAGGCAAAGAGTAGCGAGCGCGATGAAAGCATATTCGGGAGCGGCGCGATATCGCGGAAACACAAGGCTATAGCGGTCGCAACGCAACCGAATGCCTGCGGATACCATAGCAAAAGTGCGAGTTGCTCGTGTTCTGATGACATTTGCGTCCTGCATGGCGCTCCCGAGCGCGATCTGGAGCACCGGTGACAGCTCCCTCACAGTCTGCGTCAATGTCCGATCCGCGGATCTCTTGGCCTCCCCGCCCGGCGCGAACTGGCCCTCATATAACGGCGATTACACCGGCCGCCGCTACTCGAGCCTGAGCCAGATCACCCCTCAGAACGTAAGTCAACTCCGCGCCCAATGGGTTTTTCATTCCCCGAACTCAAATCTGCTCGAGGCCACGCCGGTTGTCATCGACGGGCTGCTGTTCATGACCTCCGCCAACGACGCATTCGCCATCGATGCGCGCACTGGCCGCACAGTTTGGCACTATTCGCGGCCTGTAACCGAAGGGCTGATAGATGACGCGTCAGCGCATCACAACCGCGGCGTCGCAGTTCTTGGCTCAAGAGTTTACATCGAAACTGACAACGCTCACCTGCTTTGCCTCGATGCCCGCTCCGGTTATCTGCTATGGGATGTCGCTTACGCGTCAGGAAACAAAAACTACGGCGCGACAAGCGCTCCGCTCGTCATCAAAGACAAAGTTTTGGTTGGGACTTCCGGCGGAGACGACGGTGTGCGCGGCTTCATTGCCGCCTTCGATGCCGCCTCCGGCAAGGAAGTCTGGCGGCACTGGACCATCCCTGCTCCCGGCGAATTCGGGTCCGAGAGCTGGCCAGGCGACATGTACCTCCGCGGCGGCGCCACAACCTGGATGCCCGGTACGTTTGATCCTGAGCTGAATACCGTCTATTGGGGAACGAGCAATGCGTCTCCGGACTTTGACGGCGACGTACGCCCGGGCGACGATCTCTACACAGCTTGCGTGCTCGCGCTCGATCCCGACACAGGACATTTGAAGTGGTATTTCCAGTTCACCCCGCACGACCTCTTCGATTACGACGCGGCAGAAACGCCCGTGTTGGTGGACACCGTGTATCGGGGCTCTGCGCGGAAACTGCTTATTCAGGCAAATCGGAACGGCTATCTGTACGTACTCGATCGCACCAACGGAAAGTTCCTGTCGGCGACTCCCTTTGTGAAGAAATTAAATTGGGCGTCGGGCATCGACGCAAACGGGCGCCCGATTCGTACCGGATTAAAACCCACATCCGAAGGAACCCTCATTTGTCCCGACATGACGGGAGCCACGAACTGGTTCTCGCCCTCGTACAATCCGTCCACGCGTCTCTTCTACTTCATGGCGCTGGAAAGCTGCCACCTATTCTTCCTTAAGCCGGAGAAGTTTGCGGAAGGGCGCGAGTTCTACGCCACGGGCGTCAAACGAGCTCCGGGGCAGCACGGCCAAAAGATCTTGGTGGCCTACAATGCCGAAACTGGCAAGCTCGCATGGCAATATCCTCAGACCGGTTCCGGCAATTCATGGGCCGGGACCATGACGACCGCGGGAGGACTGGTGTTCTTCGGAAACGATGCCGAGGGTTTTGAAGCTGTAAGCGCCGCATCGGGCAAATCTCTGTGGCATTTCAACACGGGCCAATCGATGCACGCGTCACCTATGAGTTTTGCGATCGACCGAAAGCAATACGTCGCGATCGCAGCAGGCAGCGATCTCTTCACTTTTGCTCTGCCTTAGAATCGCAACAATGACTCTCAACCCACTCTGGGGAGTGTTCGTATCGGCGCTCCTCTTAACGCCGCACCTCGACGCCCAAACCCCATGCGTTGTAGCAGAATCTCGTGCCAGTTTCACCGTTCGGCACGTGGAGGGCGAACCGGCGCTCAATCTCGATCCCGAAGCAAACGTATGGAAGGACGCTGCCCCACAATCTATGTCAAAGGATTGCAGCCGCCAGATCGATTACCCGAACATCAGGACCGAAATTCGCGGCTTCTGGACCGATACCGATCTGTACCTGCTTTTCCGCTGCCCCTATTCCGTACTAAACACGTTTCCTGCCGACAACAGTAAAGCGCACGTGGGATTGTGGGATCGCGATGTCGTTGAAATGTTCCTGGGCGACGATTGGACAAACATCCGCCACTATCGCGAGTTCGAAATTGCTCCCACCGGCGACTGGATCGATTTAGCCATCGATCTCGACCGTCAGAGCTATGACCACAATTGGCGTTCCGGTTGGCAGACCATGGCCCGCATCGACGAATCGAATCACGTTTGGTACGCGGCCGCAAAAATCCCCTTAGCTGCCGTAAGCGCCGCTCCGGTTCGCGACGGCACCAAATGGCGAGCGAATCTATACCGCATCGACGGCTTAGGCGCCGATCCGCAGCGCCATTTTCTCTGTTGGCAGCCAACCTGTGTTCAGAATCGCGACCCGAACCACGTCCCTGAACACTTCGGCACGCTGATCTTCAGCAAGTAACTCACGTTCGAGACGCACGAGTGCGCGCGGTGTTCAGAATTTCGCGCATGCGGCGCCCGACGATCAGATCCTCCCCTTCCTGCAGCGTCATGGAGACGATCTCAAGCTGGTTCGGCGGCGCTTCGTGCTTCGGACTTTCCTCTTCCTCAACCGCAGTCACAAGACTCGGATTGCTGTTGGTCAGCACCTCAATGCGAGGATTCCCCGCGCGCAGTTGTTCGTCACACTGGGCAACCGTTAGGTCGAATTTCTTTTCATCCCAGTTCACCCGCAGCGTCGGATAGCTGTTTGCCTCCTCCGGTACGTATATTTTTGTGCTGACACCAGGAACCGTCTCCACAACCTTCGCGATCCTGCGAACACGCGCGTTCCATTCTTGATTTAGCGCATTCAGATCCAGTTTTTGCCAGGTTTCGACCGCAGCCAG
>JAFARV010000569.1 GCA_019245255.1 Acidobacteriaceae bacterium
TTCATTTCATCAATCCCGTGCCCATCAATGAGATAGCAGAACGCTGGATTAGCAAGTTTGACCAGCCACGTCTGAAGGCGCTGTCAAAACTTAAGAGAACGTTGGAGAAACAGGATCATGAGTAAAGCGGGCGAAAGCACTTTTGTCTACGTAACATTTATCCGTACGACACCGGAACAGTTGTGGTCCGCGCTGACTGGCCCCGAGTTTATGAAGGAGTACTGGTTCGGTATGCATGTGGAGACCGAATGGAGGGCCGGAGCGCAGTGGCAACTACTCTTCCCCGATGGACGGATTGCGGACACTGGAGAAATTGTCGAATTGGACCCACCCAAGCGGCTGGTGCTCAAATGGCGCAACGAATTCAGGCCGGAACTAACGGCGGAGGGTTATGCGCGCTGCACCATCGAGCTCGAGCCGGTATCCGATGCAGTCAAACTCACCATCACGCACACCATGGATCGCGCCGAGTCCAAGTTCATTCAGGCTGTATCTGGCGGGTGGCCTCGCATCCTCTCCAATCTGAAGTCACTGCTTGAAACCGGCCAGGTTGTCCTGAAGACCTAGCACGAGAATTTGTCCATACCGAGCCGATTCTGCTTACGGCAGCTCACGCCGAACCCATAGGAGTAACGTATGCATCTTGTGAAAACCGCAACTCTTCTCGTCCTGGGGTCGATGCCGTTACCTTGGACCGCCCAAAACGTGCCACCCCTAACGAAATCGCCGGCGGGTTCTGCAAGAGTGGTGCGCGTGGAAGGCAATATCAATGCATCCGTCTCAGAGGTGTGGCGCGTGTTTACCACGTCGCAAGGCGCGGAGGAATTCTTTGCTCAAAAGGCAAACATCCGACTCGCGATCGGCGGAGCCTATGAAATTCAGTTCGACCCGAAAGACGAGCGCTCTGGCACGAAAGGACTGAAGGTCCTCAGCTATCTGCCCGAAGAGATGATTTCATTCGAATGGAACGCCCCGCCGGAGTTTCCTGAGGTGCGAAATGGGGGAACTTGGGTGGTCGTTGAGATGCGTCCGATCGACGCTCATCAGACCCATGTCAGCATTACGCACCTCGGCTGGAAGCACGGCCCGGAGTGGGATAAAGCATACGTTCACTTTCAGCGCGGCTGGAGTGAGTTGATGAACCGTCTGCAGACGCGATTCATCCGTGGTCCGATTGACTGGAGCACACAGCACATGATGTATCAGGGAGCTAAAGGTCCCGGTGGCCAATGAAGCTTAGGGTTCAAGTTCCAGATCGGCGATTCGCTCGAGAAGATGGCTCTGAGTAGCGAGGTGATAGAAAAGCACGCAGCGCGCTTGACACCGCGATCGTTTTGCGCGAGTTCCTTAAGTAGTGCTCGTGCCTGTCATTGCTGCGCTACTGCTCATCCCGCTGATCGGTTTCTTCTATGAAGCCGCCGGTACTCGTCGTGATCGTAACCGGCTGACACCTCGCGGTGCTCTTGTGGACTGCCACGGGCGACGACAATATCTTCACAATGAGGGCGCGGGCGCACCGCCCGTTGTTCTCGAGGCAGGGATCGCGGGCACTTCGCTCGGCTGGGCCATCGTACAACCGAAAATTGCAACGTTTACCACGGTTTACAGTTACGATCGCGCGGGTCTTGGATGGAGCGATCCCGCCCGCTCTGACCGGACTCTGGCGAACATTACGTTGGAACTGCGTTCCCTGCTCGAAAGCGCCGCTGTTCCGTCACCTTACGTTCTCGTTGGGCACTCGTTTGGCGGGCTGCTGGTGAGGGCATTCGCATGTAGGTGGCCGGAACTCGTCGTCGGCCTGATTCTGGTTGATCCCGTTTCCGTTACGGCATGGGCCACAGCTAGCGCTTCTGAGCGGGCGCGGTTGCGGAGAGGAGTTGCGTTTTCGCGGCGCGGCGCGACTCTCGCACGCTTCGGGGTCGTTCGAGGGGCGCTCACGCTGCTCCTTTCGGGCGCACGGCGCCTTCCCAAGCTGATCGGCAGAGCAGCTGCAGGGAAGGGTTCTCCGACCATGGAGCGCCTGGTCGGAGAGGTCCGAAAGCTTCCGCCAGAGGTTTGGCCCATGATTCGCGCGCATTGGTGTAAAGCCAAATCCTTCGAGGCCATGGCCGAATACCTGGACTGCTTGCCTACCTGCGCCACTGAAGCAGTGGCCTTGCGCCCACGACCCGAGATTCCCGTAACGATTCTTTCCGCTTCAAGCGCCACGCCGGCCGAATTGATCGAGCGGGATGAATGGGCAGCGCAGAGCAATTCCGGCAAACACGTCCGCTTAGAAAATAGCGGGCACTGGATTCAACTGGATGCACCTGACGCTGTGGTCGCCGCCGTTCGCGAGCTGATTCAGTCTCTCTGATGTGAGGGCGGCTCTATCGGGAACCGACCGCTGCCGGTGCGTGCGAAACCGCCACCGGGGTTGGTGCTTCGGGAGCGGCGTCCAGGCTTTTGTGGTCCAATTCGAATGCGCCGAGGGTCCCGCTTTCACCCGCCTCAAGCACGACTCGCACGCTCTGAGTTTTGCGCGGAAGGCGGAGCGTCACCGGCATTGTTGTCACAGCCGTGCCCAAACGCCCAGCTTCCCGGCTGCGAGCCGATACTGAAAGACTCTGCACGTTCGATGCGAGAACGTGCCTTCGGGAATTCAAGCTCGCCGCGGCAAACATCACGTTGGTCGTACTTCCGCCATTTTCTCCGGGTTTCCAGACCAGGTGTTTGGAATAGAACTTGAGCGTGAAATCGATGGTTCCGGTATCCGGATGGCGCACAATATCTGCTATCCGCATATTGAAAGCTGTGAAAGGTACGGTCGACCACATCGCGTCCGCAAGTGTGGCGAGCGCTTTGGAACGAGGATCGGCCGCTGCATTCTGGTCCGGGGCGTAATAACCCGCCTTCGTCAGCGCTCGCAATTGAGGATTGCGAAGTGTCACGCGGATGTGTCGAAATTTCCCATTTGGATCTACGCTGTCCGGGCTGTACGACAGAGTGTAGTATTCGGATCCACGTTCCTGGGACAACTTGATCTCTCTGTCGACATCGTTGCGGTTATAGAAAAGAGTTCCCCCGGTTTCACTTACGAACTTGGCAAAGTTGATATCGCCTGAAAACGGATCGTTATGACTCGTGCTAGTGAATGCGCCTGTTTCGTTGACCTGCAGTTCAATGCCGGTCACCGGCAGGCCGGGATAAATAACAAACAGGCTCAGGCGGGAGTCCACCAGCATATTCGTGGTGTCGTGCAAATACCGAACAAGCTGAGTCACCTGGTGTGATGGAAGGGGTGAGAGGAACATGCCCGGGGCGCCATGCCCCACCCAGACTATGTTCTTGCGTCCCGGAATTCCTTTGTTCTGGAGAGCAATCTGCTGTAGCGCTTCGAGCGATTCGGCAAAGCGCTCCGGTGCGAAGCCGGGATTCATAAGCTTGAAGGGAAGCGCCGCCGGAATATGCTGGAGCGCGCTCAACAGGTCCTTTTTGCTCGTCGTGTAGTCCTGCATCATTTCGAGCGACCTGTTACCTAGGACCATGAGTTCTGCTGGCGATTTCAGCCGTGCAGGCTGGTCGTCGAGATACCTCCTGATTTCATACCGTATGTAGGCGAAGTCTTCGAATGTCGAATTCAAGAGATCCAAAACGAAGATCGTCATCGGCGCTTTGCCCCCCGGATCATCCTCAACCGCATTCTTGTCCAGGACATGCACCTGCGGCGGCTCGAACGAGAGAATACGCTGCTGTTTGTCACCGTCGGTGATCGTGAAATCATCTTTGGTCAAGCCCTTCACGACGGGCCGCCCGTTCTTGTCCAATACCGTGACGTCGAGAACGACAAGCTGCGAGGTCACGCGAAATGTCGGCGCATCGGCAGGCGTATCTTGCGCCTGAGCGATAACAGGCCAAAATAAAGACGCAACAACCACAGCGCTCATAGGAGCGATGAATCGAATAGGCAAGATGACAGGTCTCGCCACAGCTTACTTTGGCGGACGCGGCGTGGAAAGTACCGCGACTCCTATCCCCGTTCGAAAAGTTCGGAATAGGCTCGCCGCGAATCGCCGCCGTGATATAACCCCTGAGGAGAAACTCACGCGAGACGAATGAAAACAGCGGCCGTTGTCTTGGGAATTCTTTTAGCGGTACTTGCGGCGCCTCTGGTAGCTGCGAAGCTTGGCATTTTTAAGGCGCATCAGGATGTCGGGATTTCGCCGATGAAGGGCAAGGTGAAATACGACACAAAAAGCAACCAGTACGCAGTTACCGGTTCTGGCGCCAACATCTGGGCCAAGGTGGATGCCTTTCAATTTGTCTACAAACAGATTTCGGGAGACCTGACGTTCAGTTCAGACATTGAGTTCTTAGGCACAGGCGTCGAACAGCATCGCAAGGCCGGACTCATGATCCGGCAATCGCTGTCGCCGGATTCCGCCTACGCCGACGTGATGCTGCATGGCGACGGCATGACGTCACTGCAATGCCGGGAAACTGCTGGCGCTGAGACGAAGGAGACACGCACCGATGTCAAACATCCGCAGCATGTCCGCATTGAGCGCCGTGGGAACCAGTTCACGATGGCAGTTAGCAATGAAGGCGCTCCCGAGCAAACAACTGGCCCAATCACCGTGCAACTGCAGGACCCGGTATACGTCGGTCTGGCAGTGTCCGCGCATAATGCGAAAGTGCGCGAGACGGCTATATTTTCAAATGTCAAGCTGACACAGGGCCAGACTCAACAGAACACTGAAGTCCTCCGCTTGCTCGCGCGGTTCTAGGAGATCCGCCCATGAGATTCAACCGGGCTATGGTTGTCCTCGCCTGTGCTGCGCTTTGCCACGCTCAGCCGTCGAACCAGGTGAAACACAGCAAGATCGCTGTATACACGCTCAAGGACAAAGCCGCTAAGGTCGTCTATGAAGCGGACCAGCTGATCGAGGCTCCGACCTTTTCGCCCGATGGCAAGCTTTTGCTCGTCAACACCGGAGGCGAGCTGTATACGCTGCCGCTGAATTCAAAGGCGCCCCAGCTTGAAAAAATTGATCTCGGCGGACTGGTGAAGTGCAATAACGATAAGGGCTTTTCTCCCGACGGCAAGTTGATCGCGCTGTCTTCATCGGGTAAGGCGGCGGGCTCTCAAATCTATACCGTCGCGGCCACCGGAGGCGAGCCCAAGCTGATCGTAACCGAAACACCGAGTTACTTTCATTCGTTTTCACCGGATGGAAAGTATCTGGCCTTCGTGGCTCAGCGGCACCGGAATTTCGACCTTTTCCGTGTGCCGGCCGAAGGTGGCGAACAGCAGCGGCTCACCACGAGCGAAGCTTATGACGACGGGCCGGACTATTCGCCGGATGGAAAATGGATCTACTTCAACTCGAACCGCTCAGGCAGTTGGCACATCTGGCGCATGCCCGCCGATGGCGCAGGCGAAAAGGACAAAAACGCCGAGCGCATCACGAATGATGACGAGGAGGATTGGTTTCCGCACTGTTCACCTGACGGAAAGTGGCTGGTATTTTTGTCGTTTCCTAAAGGGACCACCGGACACAACGACCGCATGGAAGGCGTCGCGCTGCGCATGATTCAGCTATCCGGAAAAAGGATCAAGCACGCGAAACCAGACCTTTTGACAACGTTCTTCGGAGGCCAGGGCACGATCAACGTGAACTCGTGGGCGCCCGACTCATCGAAGTTCGCCTACGTCATCTATCAGCAGTAGGCGCTCGCGTATCAGCAGTAGGCGCTCGCGAAATCAGCGGCCGCTCGCGATCGTTCCTGCGAGCGGGCTGCTTGCGACGGCATATTCACGTCGCGGCATGCGGCCGGCGAGAAACGCTGCACGCCCGGCTTCTACCGCCAGCTTCATCGCCATCGCCATCCGTTCCGAGTCTTCCGCTTCCGCAACCGCAGTATTGAGCAGAACGCCGTCATAGCCCAATTCCATCGCGATCGCAGCATCAGAGGCGGTCCCGACACCCGCATCGACGATGAGCGGAACTTGCGTGATCGCTTCACGCAGGATTTTCAGATTTGTCATGTTCTGAATGCCGAGGCCGGATCCAATGGGCGCAGCCAGAGGCATAACCGCCGCCGCACCTGCGTCGATCAGCTTGCGTGCATTTACAAGATCGTCGCTGGTATACGGAAGAACCACGAAGCCCTCTTTGACGAGCACTCGCGTCGCCTCCAGAAGGCCCTCGTTATCTGGAAATAGCGTCTTCTGGTCGCCAATCACTTCCAGCTTGATCCAGTTGGAAAGACCTACTTCGAGTGCGAGCCGTGCCGTCCGGATCGCGTCTTCAGCCGTGTAGCATGCCGCCGTGTTCGGCAGGATGTGGACCTTCGAACGGTCGATGTAGTCGAGCTCGGATTCCTTCGAGCGATCCGTAAGATTGACGCGACGGACTGCAAGCGTGACCATCTCGGTGCCAGAAGCTGCGTGGCAGCGGGCCATCAACTGCTTGCTCCGGTATTTGCCCGTTCCGAGCCACAGCCGAGACTGGAAGCTGCGCCCGGCAATCGTTAATACATCGTCCATCACTTTATTATCGCGGTCCCGGCCGGAGACAGACTCCATGACACGGCTGCTTTTTCGTCGCCAATACCCACTTGTCTCCGTGATGAACGGTTCGCTTTCGCGCACGCGTCCGTCAATGCGTCATTGCATACACAATGTAATTCACCCCGAGACGCACGCCTAGAGCCGAGAATTTCTCCGGATAGCGAGGATCGTCCGCCCACTCCCACGAATCGCCGACATCGGAATTGAACGAGATCGCAATCATCACGCGGCCCCGGTCATCGTAAATGCCGCGCCAGCCGGCAACGTAGCCATCGTATTTGTGTCCCTCTTGAAGGTGTTCGGCGCCCACGATCTGATACCGATCGTCAAGGTCGTAGACCGTGTGAAAAATGGGATCCGAATCCGGAATGTCGACGATCGGACGGTCTGGGAAGACCCGGTGCATGCTCTCCTGAAAGACCGCCCACTCGGTGGTGCCGTGAAAGTCGTCGGCCATGAAGAAACCGCCACGCAGCAGGTAGTCGCGAAGCTTTTGCGCCTGGTTATCGGTAATTCCCCACTCGCCCACCTGGACGGCGTAGAGCCACGGCCAGTTATACACGTCATCGCCATCGTCGAGGTTCACGCACTGCTCGATGGAGCGTGCGTCAATGCGGGTCAGACGCCGCACCGCAAGCGAGAAGTGACGGTCGGCACGCGGGAAATCCTGTGTCCAAAGCGACCAACCCTCACGCCAGTCCCCGCCAAACCGGTTGCGGTAGCCGTCATTCCAGCCGGGCGGGTACATTAACCGTGCAAAGGCCCATTCCGAAGGGGCAGTAGACTCAGTCGGAACAGGGACATCGCCGATCTGGTATTCGACGCCGTTATATTCGCGAAACGGTCGCGGCAGCTGGCGTTCGATTGCAAACACCGAGCCGATAAACGCGAGAGCGGCAACTACCAGGAGCGAAGTGTTGCGCCAGCGCATCTTGAGACCCGAACTTCAGCTATCAGTGTCTCAGGTCGCGGCCGGCACGGTTGGCTAATAGCGCAAAGCGGTCAAAACGTGCCGCATACGAATGACGGACAATGTCGTCCGGCGGCACGCAACTTTGCCGCCGGCACGGTGGGCCTATTTACGGCCACCCGCAGTAGCGGAGCCGCTCTGCTGATTCTGTTTTTGCGCCAGATCCTCATCCACCGTCTCCACATCACCCTCGGCCTTCGACGGCACGGGACGGGTATCTGCGGCCAGATTGGCGTCTCGCTGATCGTTTGTTGGCTTTTTTTGTTGGTCGGCCATATTGGTTAGACCGATGCCATCCAGGGCAGTTTCAACGCCGTAGCAGAGCTTACGCTTCTCTTCAGGAACCGCGCACAACGGACTCGCCGGTCCGCTTGCAATCCGTAGCCGGTTCCTGTACTACCTCGGGTCGCGTCCGGCGGCCGGTGCCGCTACAGAGAACCGGAAAATCGTCGTCGAGCGAAACACCTCACCCGGCTGCAGCACGGTGGTTGGAAAATTCGGATGGTGCGGGCTGTCCGGGAAGTGTTGCGTTTCCAGGCAGAACCCGGAGCGAAAGCCGTACACCGCGCCGCCTTTGCCGACCACCTCGCCCGTCAGATGATTGCCCGTGTAGAACTGCATTCCAGGCTGCGTTGTGAGCACCTCGAGCGTCCGCCCCGACTGCGGATCCACAGCACGGGCAGCCAAACGCACCGAACTGGGATCACCGTTGATTACAAAATTCTGGTCGTAGCCGATGCTCAGCTTCAACTGCTCATTCTTTTGGTCGATGCGATCGCCTATGCGGCGGGGCGCGCGAAAGTCGAACGGTGTACCTTCAACTTGCGTCAATTCACCGGTCGGCACCAGGTGCTCGTCAATGGGCGTGAAGGCATCGGCATTGATCGTGACAACGTGGTCAAGAATCTTATTGCGGCCCTGATTTCCTGATAAATCGAAGTACGAGTGATTCGTCAGGTTTAGAACCGTGGCGCGATCGGTAGTCGCCATAAATTCAATGACGAGCTCGTTCTGTTCCTTCATCCTGTAAGTGACCGTCGCGTTCAGATTACCCGGGAAACCGCATTCGCCGTCGACGCTCAGGTACCGAAGCTCCAGGGCGCCGCCATCGCTGCTACGGTCTGCGCGCGCCGACCAGAGAACGCCATCAAATCCCGGCTTGCCCCCGTGGAGGCAATTCGGTCCGTCATT